>DHMA01000031.1:13916-19176 GCA_002405555.1 Opitutia bacterium UBA4654 | reverse complement strand
GTTCATAGTGCTGTTCCTCGGCGGCTGGAATCCGCTTCCGGGGGTGGCGTGGCCCGAATCGTGGGGCTGGATTGGCGCGGTGCTGCCGCTGCTTACGTTCATCGTGAAAATCGCGGCAATGCTGTTCTTCTTCATCTGGGTTCGCTGGACTCTTCCGCGTTTCAGGTACGACCAAGTCATGCGCTTGGGTTGGAAGGCTCTTGTGCCGCTCGCGCTCGCGAACTTTGTTGCATACCTGCTGATTATGTCTTTCTAAATTTCAACGGATAAATCTATGGCTATCGTAGTCGAAAGAAAACGCCTGAGCTTTTGGGAAAAACTCTATTTGCCCCAAATAGTTTCGGGTCTGTTTATAACGTTCAAAAACATATTCAAGCCGCGCGTTACGTTGGAATATCCCGACCAGTCGCCCGTGCTTCCCGTGGGATACCGCGGCGCGCCGACGCTCGTGAAGGATTCGCAGGGGCGCGAAAAATGCGTGTCGTGCCAGCTTTGCGAATTCGTCTGCCCTTCGAAGGCAATCCGCGTCTTCCCCGGCCCGATTCCCGAAGACAGCGAGTACGCGTACATAGAAAAAGCCCCGCAGGATTTCCAAATCAACATGCTCCGCTGCATATTCTGCGGGCTTTGTCAGGAAGTCTGCCCCGAAAAGGCGATTGTACTGCAAAACGAATTTTCCATAAACGGCTATACGCGCGAGGAATTTATCCGCCACAAGGCCGACCTCTACGCGGCGGGAGGCGTCCTGCCCGACAAGATTATGAAGTGGAAAAAAGTCAAGGACAACGCAGAATTCGGAGGAAGAAAATAATGGAAGACATTATGTATTACATTTTCTGCGGCTTGTGCCTCGGCGGCGCGGTCGGCGTGCTTACGGTTCGCGGATACGTCAATCAGGCGATGTCGATGCTTGCGTCGATTCTCGGCGCGGCGGGGCTTCTGCTGCTGATGAAAGCGTACTTCTTGGCGTTCGTGCTCGTAATGGTCTACGCGGGCGCGGTTCTTGTCCTGTTCGTGTTCGTCGTAATGCTCATAGGCGACAAGCGCGACGGCGCGGGCTGGATAAAGCGCGGCGTTCTGCTGCTGCTCTGGGCGGCGGTGCTCGCGCTCATAGGAGTTTTCGAACCGCAGATTCTGCGCGGCTGCGCGGGCGCGGATACGGCGCAGGCGGGCATTCCCGCGGTGTCGGCGGCGAAAAACTACGGCATTGCGCTCTTCACAACTTTTATGCTGCCGTTCGAAATTGCGGGAATCACGCTCTTGGCGGCGATGGTCGGGGTAATCGCGATAGCAAAACACCGCGACGGAAGGAAATAGAAAGGGACTTTTTTATGGAACACACTTTGCACCAGTTTTTGTTTCCCGCGTTGGCTCTTTTTGCGACGGGTCTTCTCGGCGTGATGTTCAAGCGGAATTTGATTACAATCTTCATGTGCGTGGAGTTCATGCTGCTGGGCGCGATGCTCGCGTTCGCGGCGTTCGCTTCGGCTTACAACGACATGGACGGCGCGGTTTTCGCGTTCTTCGTGCTCGCGATAGCGGCGTCGGAAGTGGCGGTGGGGCTTGCAATAATCACGCGACTGTTCGCCCTCGAAAACACGGTCTCGACGAAAGACCTCAACACTCTCGGAGACTAATAAAATGCAATCTCAATTAAGTTTGGTTTTGTTCCTGCCGCTTTTGTCGGCGGCGGTAATCGCGCTGTTTTTGCGCAGGAGCAAGTGGGGCGGCGCGGCGGTCTCGGTGCTGTCGGCGGCGGTCGCGCTTGGGGCGGTTCTCTCGGCGGAATTTGCGTCGGGGGCGGATTCGCTTTTCAAAAGCTCCGCATGCCTCTTCGAACTCGGCTCGCTCAACTTCGACTTCGGCTTCCTCTTCGACGGGCTTACGCGGAACATGCTGTTTGTGGTCTGCTTTGTGGGCTTTCTAATCCACGTTTTCAGCGTGGGATACATGGACGACGACAAGGCGAAGTCGCGCTTCTTTGCGGGCTTGAGCTTCTTCATGTTCTCGATGACGGGGATTGTGCTGGCGTCGAACCTGTTTATGATGTTCGTGTTCTGGGAACTGGTGGGGTTCAGCTCGTACGCGCTGATTGCCCACTATGCCGACACCGATGCCGCCCGCGAGGCTTCCAAAAAGGCGTTCATAGTAAACAGAGTGGGCGACTTCGGCTTTTTGCTCGGCATAATTTTCTGTCAGGCGTCTCTCGGCACGACCGACTTCTGCGGGCTTGCCGAAATTTTCAGGGCGACCCCCGAAAAGGCGTCCACCGCGATGGGGCTTCTGATTCTCTGCGGCTTCCTCGGAAAGAGCGCGCAGTTCCCCCTGCACGTTTGGCTTGCCGACGCAATGGCGGGGCCGACTCCCGTTTCGGCCCTTATCCACGCCGCGACGATGGTCGCCGCAGGCGTGTTCATGATGGTTCGCCTTTCGACAATCGGCTTCCTCACCCCCGAAGTGCTCGACGTCGCGACGATTCTTTGCGCGTTGATGGCGTTCTTCGCCGGTCTTTGGGCTTTGGGGCAAAACGACATCAAGAAAATCTTGGCGTACTCCACTCTGGCTCACTTGGGCTTGATGGGCGTAGGCGTCGGCTTGGGCTACGAGCTTGCAATGTACCACCTCACGACCCACGCGTTCTTCAAGGCTACACTCTTCCTTGTGGCGGGCTCGATAATCCACGCGTGCCGCCACGAGCAGGATATCTTCAAAATGGGCGGGCTTTTCAAAAAGATGCCCGCAACCTCGATTGTCGCGCTGATTGCAACGCTTTCGATTATCGCGATTCCGTATTTTTCGGGCTATTACAGCAAAGAGGCGATTCTCACCGCAGCCTACGGACGTTCGGTTGAGGGCGTCCTCTTCAACAAAATCGTTTTCTGGCTCGTCGCGGGAGCGGCGGTGCTTACGCCTATTTACATGGGCAGGCTTTTCTTCAACGTCTTCTGCGGGAAACCGCACTCGGAAAAGGCGGAACACGCGCGGGAAAGCTCTATGTTCATGGTTCTGCCGCTCGCGGTGCTCGCGCTCTATTCGCTCGCGGGGGCTTGGAGCTTTGCGTACGGAATAGTCTGGGCGGACGGAAAAATGAACGCGCTCATTCCCGCTTCGGCGACGTCGTTCATCTCGTCGGTTTGGGAAATCCACCGCTCGGCTCTGGCGAAAATTCCCGACGTCCACACGCTCGAAAACGCTGCGCTTATCGCAACTCTCGTCGGAATCGCTTTCGCGTATGTCGTGTACGGACACTCTCGCGGCTACGACCTTGTGGAAAAACGCCTGCCGCGCCTCTACAAAGCCCTCAACAAACACGGCTGGTTCGACGACGTTTACAACTACTATGTGGCGAAAGTCCAACAGCGCGTCGCGATTTTCCTTGCGACTTTCGTCGATTTGCTGCTTGTCGAGCTTCTTCTTGTCCGCGGAACGGGCATTGTCTGCGCCGTGATAGGGCAGGGCTTCAAACGGCTTCACGACGCTTCGGCGAACTCGCAGGTCAAGTGGCTTGTGGCGGGGTTCGTCGTATTGTTCGTCATAATTTATGCGTAGGAGATTTCTAAGATGGAAACAAACGATATTTGCAAAATTCTTCTGAACGCGGCGGTTTACGTTCCGCTTTTCTGCGCGCTTTGCACGGCGGTCTTTGCGCCGTTTTTCGGCAACAAAAGCTCGAAGGCGCTGGCGGTGCTCTCTTCGGGGGTGTCGCTCTTCGCCGCCGCAGTCCTGTGGGCGGTATACGCAAAGGACTTTGCCGACTCGGCGGGCTTCGCGTTTGCGACCGCTCCCGAATTTTTCGGAATCGCGCTTCCCGCGCTTGCCCTGAACGCGGTTTCCGCGCCGATGTTCGCGCTCGCGGCGGTTGTGGGCTTTGCGGCGGCCCTCTGGGCGGCGAAGTCGGAAATCGACAACGCGCGTCTCTACTGCATGCTTCTTATGTTCATGCACGGCGGGCTGATGGGCGCGTTTGCGACAACCAACGTTCTCTGGCTCTACATGTTCCACGAATTCGCCCTTGTGCCGACGTTCATTGCAATCTCGCTCTGGGGCGGCGCGGGGAAACGCATGTCGGCAATGGAGATGGCGATTTATCTGACGCTCGGCGCGCTCGTGTCGCTGGTGGGCATAATCGCGCTGTACGTGCAGTCGGGGGCGGACAACTTCTCGCTGATTTCCGTTGCGCTCGCCGTGGCGAAGTCGCCTCTGAACGCGCAGTGGCAGTACGTTATTTTCGGACTGCTGATGTTCGGCTTGGGCACGCTTGTTTCGCTCTTCCCGTTCTACTCTTGGGCGCCGCGCACATACTCGGCGGCTCCGACCTCGTTTGCGATGCTCCACGCGGGCGTTCTTAAAAAGTTCGGGCTTTATGTCCTGATTCAGGTTGCGCTGCCCTTCCTCTCGACCGGTTGCGCCGACTGGGCGAAGGTGATGGCGGTTCTCGCGCTCTTCAACGTAATTTATATCGGACTTCTCACAATGGCGCAGCGCGACCTCAAAATGATGGTTTCGTATTCGAGCGTGGCGCACATGGGGCTGTGCTTTCTGGGCATCGCCTCGATGTCGGTTCTGGGCGTCGGCGGCACGGTTCTGCTGATGTTCGGGCACGGCGCGAGCGTCGCGCTGCTTTTCATGCTCTCGAACGCGGTCGTCAACCGCACGGGCGAGTGGGACATGTTCAAAATGGGCGGGCTTTACAAACAGACGCCGAATCTTGCGGCGTTCTTCCTTGCCGCGACCCTCGCAAGCTTAGGCTTGCCGATGTTCGCAAACTTCTGGGGCGAGCTTTCGATTCTAGCTTCGCTCTGGAATTTCTCGCCGACAATCTGCGCCCTCGCCGCAACGGGGCTTATCATTTCGGCGATTTACGGGCTTCGCGCGTTCGCCAACGTCTTCATGGGCGAGCCGAAAGACGCAATCGCGCCGAAGTTTTCGCAGATTCCCGACTTGACGTTCGCGGAGAAGCTTCCCGCGGTAATCCTGCTTGCGGCGTTGCTGTTTGCGGGCTTCTGCCCGAAGGCGATTACGTCGGGGCTTAACGCGGATTTGTCGGCAATTCCAACTTTAACAAAGTAGTTTTTTATGGAAGGTATATCTTTTGAATGGGCGAGCGTCTCGACGGAGGCGACTCTTGCGGTTTTCGCCGCGTTGATTCTGTGCATGTCGGCGGTTGCCTCCGACAGGGGCGCGAAATGGATTTCGCTGTTTGCGATGTTCGGCTTTGTGGCGGCTCTCGCCGTCGAGGTTTTCGTGCCGTTCGGGGCGT
>DHMA01000031.1:12693-13874 GCA_002405555.1 Opitutia bacterium UBA4654 | reverse complement strand
TTCGGCGGCGCGTTGGGCGGAAAGTCGGTGTTCGGCGTGTTCGCGATTGCGTGCGCTCTGCTCTCGGCGTTGATGGGCTTCCAGTACTTCGCAAAAGGCGCGCGCGGCAGAAACGAGTTCTTCTCAATCCTCATGATTTGCGCGGCGGCTCTTATTCTCTTTGTGCGCTCGAACAACCTGATGTTTGCGTTCGTGTCGCTCGAATGCGCCACAATCTGCCTGTACATCATGGCGGCGTGGAGCAGGGACGTCCCCGCGAGCGTCGAGGCTGCGGCGAAATACCTCGTGATTGCGGGCGTCAGCGGCGCGATGTTCCTGCTGGGCATTGCGTTTATCTACGGCGCGTCGCTTGCGGGCGGAAGAAACCTGCTTGTGTTCGAAAACTTCACGGCGGGGCTCGTCCACCCGATGTTCCTTACGGGCATAATTTTTGTGGCGGGCAGCGCGTTGTTCAAAGTGGCGGCGTTCCCGTTCCAGTTCTGGTCGCCCGACGTTTACCAAGGCTCGCCGACGCCCGTTTCGGCGTTCTTCGCGGTCGTCTCGAAAGCCGCGGGAATAGTGTTTGTCGGCAAAATCTGCATGTCGCTCGATTTCGCGTCGATTGGGCTTGTCGACCTGCAAAACAAGGCGGTCTTGGCGATGTCGATTGTCGCGGGGGCCACGATTGTCGTCGGCAATCTGGGCGGCATAACGCAGGTGAACGTCAAGAGGCTGACGGCGTTTTCGGGCATATCGAACGCGGGCTATATGCTTGTGCTCGTCTGCGCGGTTCTCAAATACGCGTCGCTTGCCGACTTCTTTACGCCTGTCCTCTACTTCTATTTGGCGGCGTACATGTTCGCAAACTACGCGATTTTCTTTGTCGTAAACGGCTTCGAGGGCTGCGACGACTCGGACCAGACTTTGGCGGACTACCGCGGACTCGCGCGGAAAAGCCCCGTCATGTCGGGCACGCTGATTGTAAACCTTTCGTCGCTTGCGGGCATTCCCCCGACGGCGGGCTTCTTCGGCAAGGTGCTTGTAATCGTGACGGCGTGGAACGCGCAGCTCTATTGGCTCACGGGCATAATGATTGCAGGGTCGGTGGTTTCAATCTACTATTACTTCGCGTGGCTCAGGTCGTCGCTCGACTCGGCGGACGGCGGGGAACGGAAGCTCGACGCAAACCCGCTCTTCTACCC
>DHMA01000031.1:0-12649 GCA_002405555.1 Opitutia bacterium UBA4654 | reverse complement strand
CCCCACAATGGTTGCGCTCTCCGTCGCGACCGTCGCTCTGGGGCTCGGCGGAATTCTTTATTTCTACGGAATATAAAATTGTTGCATCGGGCGGCTTCCGCCCTTAGAAACTTCGATTTAAATGAAAAAATTATACGCAATTCTTGCGCTCGCCGCGCTTTTGGTTGGCTGTAATTCCGAAGACAAGGAAATTTACAGCCGCCAAATCGACATCGTAAGCATTCCCGCGGGCGCGCCGATTGTAATCGACGGCCTGAAAATGGGAACCGCGCCGCTGAGCGTCGGCGTCGAAACGAACGAGGACGGCTACTTTGTCCGCAAAACCGTAATCACGGCGATTCCGCAGGAGGCTTCGCTCCACACGCAGGTTGTTTCGTTCCCCGCGTATCTGGCGTCGAACCCCGAAAAGAGCAAAGTGCCCGAAAAAATCACCTTCCACATGGACGTCGCGCCTTCGCAGGGTGGCGGGGTGTCGTTCAACGACGAATAAACACAATTTACCGCAACACAAATGTCATCTCAAATCAAATACATTCTCGACGAGGAAAAAATTCCCTCAAACTGGTACAATATCGAAGCGGACTTGAAAGAGCACACGCCCCCGCCCATCGACCCGACTACGGGCAAACCGATGGACCCCGCAAAGCTCGAAACAATCTTCGCAAAAGGCGTGCTCGAACAGGAAATGTCGCGCGAACGCTACATTCCGATTCCCGAACCCGTCCGCGAAATCCTCCGCCAATGGAGACCCTCGCCGCTCTACCGCGCGCGCAGACTCGAAAAAGCCCTCAAAACGTCCGCCCGCATTTACTATAAATTCGAGGGCGTAAGCCCGTCGGGCTCGCACAAATCGAACAGCGCGCTCGCGCAGGTCTTCGAAAACAAAAGGTGCGGCACAAAATTCATCACGACCGAAACCGGCGCGGGCCAGTGGGGCTCGGCGCTCTCGCAGGCGTGCCAGATTTTCGGACTCCATTGCAGAGTCTTCATGGTGAAGTGCTCGTTTATGCAAAAGCCCTATCGCAAGGCGGTTATGGAGCTCTTCGGCGGCGAGACAATTCCCTCGCCCAGCCCCTACACGGAAGCGGGTCGCGCCGTTCTGGCAAAAGACCCCGATTGCAGCGGTTCGCTCGGCATAGCGATTTCGGAGGCGGTCGAAGAGGCGGTGAAAAACCCCGACACCAAGTACTGCCTCGGCTCGGTGCTCAACCACGTTCTGCTCCACCAGACGATTATCGGCGAAGAAGCCCTCCTCCAAATGGAAATGGCAAACGACTACCCCGACATGATTATCGGCGCGTGCGGCGGCGGCTCGAACTTCGCGGGCATCGCGTTCCCGTTCATCGGCGAAATGCTCCGCGGCGGACGCAAGGTAGACGTGTTGGGCGTTGAGCCTTCCGCGTGCCCCAGCCTCACAAAGGGCAAGTACGCCTACGACTTCGGCGACGTCGCGAAAATGACGCCTTTGATGAAAATGTACACGCTCGGCAGCTCGTTCATTCCTCCCGCAGTGCACGCGGGCGGACTGCGCTACCACGGCATGGCTCCGCAAATCAGCAACATCGCAAAACAGGGGCTTATGCGGGCGAGAACCGTCCAGCAGCTCGACGTTTTCCGCGACGCCGTCGCATTCGCGCGTTCCGAGGGAATCATTCCCGCGCCCGAATCTTCGCACGCGATTTCCGCCGCCATGGACGAAGCCCGCAAGTGCGCGGAAACGGGCGAGGAAAAGTGCATACTTTTCAATCTGTCGGGACACGGACACCTCGATATGACCGCATACCTCGACTATTTTGCGGGAAAACTCCGCAACTACGATTATCCCGAACAGGAAATCGCCATGGCGCTTTCGGGCTTGCCCGTCTGCAACGAAAAGTAGCATTTGCGGCACATGCGCGGGGCGTTCCTCCCCGCGAAAAAGCCGACAAAGAAACGGCGCGGGATTTTTCGGTATTTTCCGCGCCGTTTTTTTGTAATTAAATTATTTTAACTAAGATACAGTTCAAGTACCAGAATTGTAGAAGCTGGTATTTGGCTGGTATTTGAATTTAGCTTCCGATTTTTTCGAGAAAATTCTTTGTCGGGGAATAGACGTAAGTTTTGCCCGATTTTCGGCGTTCGAGAATTTTCTCCGCCGCAAGATGTTTTAAATCCAGACGGGCGGTTTCCCAGGAAACGCCGTTTAAGATTGCGTACGATTCTATCGTGGCGTCGAAATTTTCAAACGGCTTTCCCATGATTTTAAGGCACAGCTGGGCTTCGCGCTCGTTCAGCCCTTTCAGAATGTCGCTGTTTCTCGAAATGTCGGCATATTCCCTCTTTTTTGTTTCAAGGTAGTTGTAGAAAGCCTTTATTGCCCTGTCGAAAACTTCGAGCTGGAATTTTATGAAGTAGTTAAGGTCGTTGTAGTCGCGCTCTGTGTTGAGGAAAGACATGTAGTAGCGGTTGCCCGACTCGACTATTATTTTCGAGATGGAAATAAATTTTACTATCCAGTAATTGTTTTTTAGCAAATACCAGTAGAAGAGGGTTCTCGCCGTCCTGCCGTTGCCGTCGCAAAACGGGTGAATGTAGGCGAGCATGAAGTGGAGAATCACCGCCTTGACCACGGGGTGAATGAAGTTGCTTCCGCTGTTGCCGGAATTGGCGAACTCGCAAAGCTCGGCGATTTTTTCGGGGATAGACCCGACGCCGCAGGGAGTGTGGTAGACGTTGCCCTCGTCGTCGGCAAGAACGATGTCTCCGTCGCTTTCGGTTCTGAATTTTCCGAGCTTCGATTCGTCCAAAGTTCCCCGCGCTATGTGCGAGTGGATTTTGCATAGAAGCTCCGGCGAGAGCGGCTCGTCCTTCCATTCCGACAGGCTTTGCATGGTCTTGAAATTGTTTAGAATCATGCGCTCGCTCTTGTTTTTCGGCTCGCGGTTTTCGGCAATCATTTTCTTTGCCAAGTCGCGCGTGGAAACCGCGCCCTCCATGAAGCTCGAAGAAAACGACTCCTCGATGAGCATGTTGACAAAATATTTATTCCGCTCCTTTTCGTTCGGTATCATTTCGCCGACGCCGAGCATTCCGCCGCCGTTCAAATCCATGTCATGGAGGAGCTGGGCGTCGATATTGTCGCAAAAAAACTTGAAAAAACCGCCGTCCGCCGCGCTGAGCGGCAGTTCCTGAAAGCGCGGAATGCGCCCGAACATGATTGCTATCCACCAGACGAGCCTGTCGCCCCCGACGGCTTTTATCTGTTCAGGGACGGGGCGGTATTTTGTGTCTTCGAACGACAAATATCGGGAATCGTCGAGCTTTGCGGAAAGCACTTTCGCAAAATCGACATTGTGCTCCTGCAATATTTTGCCGAAATCTTGGACAGCCGGCGGCTTTTCGGGAATTTTCATAAATACCAGTTTTTAAAAAATTGGTATTTAGTCAATGAATTTTATGTATTTTATTTCACTTTAATGAAATGCAAACCAAGTACCAGAATTGTAGAAACTGGTATTTGGCTGGTATTTAGTTTTGGGGCGGGGTGCGCAGCTTATTTGCTGGGACTTATTGCGCAGAATTGCTTTGCAATTTGGAGGGGCGTTTTGCTAATGTCGGTTTGAAAAATTCTTCGGCGCGTGTCGGAGCTTTTGGTGTCGAATAAAAATATGTCAATCTCGGCGAAATCGTTTTTTGTTGCGGTGCTGCTGCTTGCCGCGGGGCTTGCGGCGGCGGACGTTCCGTCTGCCCGCGAAATGTGCGGCGTCTTGGACTTCGACCGCGCGAATGTCGAAAGCATTACTTCCGAAACCGTTGCCGAACTTTCCGCCCGCGCCCAAAAGCGCGACTACGACGCCCTCGTATCCCTCGGCGTCTGCCGCCTCCTCGGCTTGGGCACCCAAAAGGACGCCCGACGCGCCGCGGGCGATTTCCTTGCCGCCGCCTTCGCGGGAAATCCCTACGGAATGTTCGCCTATGCCGTTTGCATGTCGGAGGGCGACGGCGTTCCGCAGTACGAAAAGGGGGCTGTCGATTTTTGGGAGCGGGCGGCGAAAAAGGGCTGTCCGAACGCGCTCAACAGGCTAGGCGTCTGCCATTTCAGGGGAGGCGCGGCGGATTTCGACCCCGCAAAGGCGGTCGAGCTGTTCAAAAAAGCGGCGGAGCTTGGCTCGAACAGGGCGAAGGTTTCGCTTGCGCGCGCGCACCTCGAAGGCGTGGGGGTGGAGAAAAATCCAGCGGAAGCCCGCAGGCTTTTGGAGGACGCCGCCCGCGCGGGAAATGTCGTGGCGCAGAACAACCTCGGCGTCTACTACATTGAGGGCATGGGCGGAAATGTGGACGAGTTCGCCGCGTTCCGCTGCTTCGAGCTTGCCGCCAAGAAAAAATATCCGCCAGCCATGCTTTTCTTGGGAATGGCGTATTTGCAGGGCGCGGGGGTCGCCGCCGACGGCGCGCGCGGCTTCGCCCTTGTGCGCGAGGCCGCAGAGCTTGGCAACGCCGAGGCGCAAAACAACCTCGCGGTCTGCTACGCAAACGGCTACGGCGTGCAGCCCAACGCGGCTTCGGCGTTCGACTGGTACAGGAAGTCCGCCGAAAACGGCTACGCCATTGCCCAGAACAACCTTGCCGACTGCTATTTCAACGGCGCGGGTTGCGGCGAAAACAAAGCCGAGGCAGTGAGATGGTACAGACGGGCGGCGTTTCAGGGCGACGTTTCGGCGCAGAGCAATTTGGGCTACTGCTATCTTGAAGGAATCGGGATAGGCAAGAGCGCGGCGGACGCAATCAAATGGCTGAAAAAGGCGGCGGACGCGGGCGACGTTTCGGCGCAGAGCAATTTGGGGACGTGCTATATCAACGCGGTCGGCGTCGAGCGCAATGTTTCGGAGGCTGTAAAATATTTGAAGCTTGCCGCCGACAAGGGCGACGCGCAGGCGATGGGCAACTTGGGCGCGTGCTATTTCAACGGAATCGGCGTAGAAAAAAACACCCTAAAAGGCGCGGATTTACTGCGCCGCGCGGCGAAAGCCGGCAATGACGAAGCCCGCAAAGCCCTTTACAGAATAAGGGGATACGAGCATTGACGCGGTTTTCCCCCCCCCCCGCACCGTTTTCCTCCGCGTTTTTTTTTTGCCCCGCGCCGCGCCCATAACGCGCAGTTTTCAAGACGTGAATTTGGGAATTTTGACATGCAAAAATTTTCGAGCCTGAAAATGCGGCGCGTTTTTATTGTGCGTTTTGTTTGTAAGTTGTTTGTAAATACGCATTAGATGTGTGTGGCTTCGGGCGGCGCGAGCATACCCGATTTAAAAAAGATACCTATAATCTTTTTTGACTTTTTGCGTCCCAGAAAGTACAATGACCTTATCAGCACCGAAATGAGAGGTGCGCAAAAATAATATGGGGTTGAGAAAAGGAATAATATGAAGTTCGGAAAAACAACTGTATTTGCGGCGGTGTTTGCGCCCTTAGCGGCATTTGCGGCGGAGCTTACTCTTTTCGATTCCGCAAAAGATTCCGCCGTTGTCGAAAGCGGCGCAGTTGTTGCGAAAACTCCCGAAGGTCTGGTTGTTTCTTATTCCGAAAAGCCCGAACCGCTGGGCGGTGTCGCGATTGACGGCAACTGGGATTTGTCGAAATATTCCGCGCTCAAATTCGAAATCGAAAACCTCGGCAAGGGCGATATTCCGCTTATCATTGTCGCGCAGAACGCCAAGCCCGACTGGGGCAAGCGCACGGGCTTCCAGCAGATTTACCTGCCGCTCTCTTCGGGCAAGACGCTCGAAATGCCGCTTGCGTCGCTTTTCCGCGGCGAGGTTTACGACACGGTAAAGGATTTCCGCAAAATGCGCGGCAACCCGTTCTCGATGTTCACAAACAATGTGGACGTTTCTAAAATCGAGCGCGTGCGCGTGTATGTGCGCTACCCGAAAAGCTCGGACAAATGGCGTTTGAAGAAAATCACCGCGGAGGATTCGTCGACGTACAAAGCTCCCGCGTGGTTCGGCATGCCGAAGGGAAAATTTTTCCCGTTCATAGACAAATACGGGCAGTTCATTCACAAGGAATGGAAAGACAAAATCCACTCCGACGCCGACTTCGCCGCCGAAAGAAAAAAAGAGGCGGAATATTTGGAAAAGCACGCAGGCGCGCCCGACCGCGACAAATGGGGCGGCTGGAAAGACGGCCCGCAGCTTGCGGCGACGGGGCGTTTCCGCATAGAAAAAATCGGCGGCAAGTGGTGGCTTGTAGACCCCGACGGAAAGCTGTTCTGGTCGCACGGGGCGGTTCGCGTGTCGCCGTCGTCGGGAATCACGCCGCTCGACGGGCGCAAATTCTACTTCAAAGACCTTCCCGCAAAGGACGACGCCTTTGCCCAATTCTACTACACTCACGACGAGCTTCTGCGCCCCTACTACGAAAAGCGCGGCATAAAGGAAACCTACGACTTCTCCGCCGCGAACCTCCGCCGCAAATACGGCGAGGACTGGCTCGAAAAATTCGCCGACATCTGCCACAAACGCTTCAAAAGCTGGGGCTTGAACACGATTGCCAACAGCTCCGACAAGCGCATTTACATGCAGAACAGAACGCCGTTTATCGAGCGTTTCGAAATCAAATCTCCCGAGCTTTCGGGCAGCGAGGGTTGGTGGTGGAGTTTCCGCGACCCCTTCAACCCCAAGTTCCGCGAAAACATACGCAAGAATCTTGCCGACCGAAAGGACGAGCTTTCCGACCCGTGGTGCGTCGGGCTGTTTGTGGACAACGAGCTTGAATGGGGGCACCCCGACTCGCACGCGGTCTGGACTCTGCTCTCGCCCGCCGACTGTGTGGCGAAAAGCGTTTTCGCCGCCGACCTCCGCAAAAAATACGGCACTGTCGAAAACCTCAACGCCGTGTGGGGTTCCAAATTCTCTTCGTGGGAAGATTTCCTGAAAGTCTGCGTAAAGCCCCCGAAAGGCGCGTACGACGACTGCGTCGCCTTCTCCGAAAAAGTCATAGAAGAGTACTACAAGGTAATCCGCGACGAAGTGAAAGCCGCCGAACCCCAGCTGCTCTACATGGGCTGCCGCTTCGGCGGAGTGCCGAAATACAATCCGCAGGCGATGTACATCGGCGCGAAATACTGCGACGTCATCAGCTACAACATTTACCGCGACACCCTTGACGAACTCTCTCTGCCCGCGGGAATCGACAAGCCCATCATGATTGGCGAATTCCATTTCGGCGCGCTCGACAGGGGCAAATTCCACACGGGCTTGGTTGCAAAAACCACGCAGGAGGAACGCGCTCAGGCATATTTCAACTACGTCGAATCGGCTCTGAAACACCCGCAGGTAATCGGCACGCACTGGCACCAGTTTGCCGATCAGGCGACGACCGGCAGGTTCGACGGCGAAAATTTCCAAGTCGGCTTCACCGACATCTGCGACACTCCGTATTGGGAGACCGTCGATAAGGTCCGCGAAATCGGATACAAGATGTACAAGGTAAGAAGCGGCAAAGAAAAGTAATAATAGCAGGTACACCCATCACACAGATAACAGCAAGGCTCGTCCGATTCTTTCGGGCGAGCCTTTTCCTTTTTTTGATTGGCGCGGATTTTGCGCGTGGCGTTTTGTTCGGGGCGCGTTGCGCGGTTGTGTAAGCGGCTTGCCGATAATGGGGAGAGCCGCGCTTTTCGGGAGGTGCGCGTTCAAAAATGCTTGCGTATCGGGGCGGCTTCGGCGAAATTGGAGGGCATGTTAGGAAGGAAAAAAGTGTTGGTCGCAAAGAACGCAAAATCGGTGCGTTCCGACGACCCGCTTGGAGCTTTCAAGAAAAACTCGCGCGGCGAAATGGGCAGGTATCAGGTTCGCGGCGAGCTTTGGAAATCGCTCAAAAAACTCCTGCTTCTCGCCGCCGCTCTCGCGGCGTTCTACTTCGCCCGCGAATGCTGGTTCGCGTGGGACATTTTTCAATAAAACGGAATCGCGCTTCGGAAAATTTATCATGAAATATTATTTAATAGACGGCTACAATCTCGCGTTCAGGTGCTTCTACGCCATGCCCGACCTCACGCGCTCGGACGGTTTCCCCACGGGCGCGCTCCACGCGTTTTTCGCGAGCCTGCTGAAACTGTCGTCGTCGGACACTCCGCATTCGAGCGCGGTATTTTTCGACAGGGGCGGCTCGAAGCGGCACTTGGAAATCTACCCCGAATACAAGGCGAACCGCGCGGAAGCTCCCGACGCGTTCCGCAGGCAGATTCCGCACATGAAATACCTTTGCGAACTGTTCGGCTTCGAGCCTACCGAATGCGAGGGCGTTGAGGCCGACGACCTCCTTGCGAGCGCGGCGGTCAGGCTGAAAGCTTCGGGCGCGTCGGTTTCGATAGTGAGCGCGGACAAGGATTTCGCCCAGCTTGTCTCGCCGAATATCCGCCAGCTTCTGCCGCCCAAGCCGCGCACGAAAGAGTGGACGGAGCTTGACTCGATTGGCGTCAAGGCGAAGTTCGGCGTGCCGCCGTCGCAGATACCCGCGTATCTTGCGCTCATCGGCGACACCGCCGACAACATCGGCGGAATCGACGGCGTAGGTCCCAAAACCGCCGCTAAGTGGCTCAAAGATTTCGGCGACATCGAAACGCTCGTGCGCCGCGCCGACTGGATTAAGCCCGAACGCTTCCGCAAAATCGTTGCCGACTCCGTCGCGCTCCTCGAACGCAACTTAAAGCTCATAACGCTCGACACATCGTTCGACGTTTCGATAACGCCGTCGAAGACTCCCGACTTCGCGGAAATCATAAATTTCCTCGAAGAAATGGAGATGAAAAAGTCGCTGTTCGCCCTGCGCAACTTCGCGAAAGACCAATACCAGATTTCGATATAATCGGATTGTATTTGATTGAAAGCGCGTCGGATTGATTTTTTTCGGATTCCGCGCCGCGCAAAAAAATCCGCGGGACGCCTTGCGCCGTGCCGCGGATTTTTTGTTTTTTGCGCCTCCTATTTTTCGAGGAGTTTCAGAACCGTTTGCGCGTAGACCGAAATCAGAAATTTGTTCGGGTGGTTGACGTTGTTGCCCGTCATGTCGATGTAGCGTTTTCTTTGGAGCAGGGCGTCGTGCGCGGCGCGGACGTTCGCGACGGCGACGGATTCGCATTCGAGGCTCTTGTCGATTTTCGGGTATTCGTCCTGAACTTCCATGCGCTTTTGCCAGAGCGGGTTTGCCCGCATGGAGCTTACGATTATGAATTCGGCGTCGGGGGTTTGCCCGCGCACTTTCGCAATCATGCTTTCGAGCTTTTCCCTGCGCGTTTCGGGCGGGCAGGTGTCGTTCATTCCGAACGCGAGAATCACGAGGTCGGGCTTGTCGGGCAACACGAGGTTTGCGATGTTTTTTTCGCCCCAGCCGATTGTCGTGCCGCCGAGGGCGCGGTTGCGGAGCTCGACGTTTTTGCCGTATATTTGTTGCAGGCGTTTTTCGACGGTCTTCGCCCACGTCGGCGAGAACGGCGCGGCGTCCGCCCTAAACGGCGCGTTTGCGCCCGCGGAGATGCTGTCGCCGTAGAGGACGATTTTCACGGGTTTGCCGGATTTCAGGAGCTTCATTGTTTTCGGCAGCGATTTTGCGCCGCGTTTCGTCAAATTAAAAAATGACTGTTCCTGATGTTTATAGTCAAAAAATACTTCCCGCTGATGGAACCATTTGCCTTCGGCGAAGAACGCGTATTTGCCGAGGTTTTCGAAAAAGAAGAAGTCGCCGTTTTTCTTCGCCGCCTCTTTCGTGTCGGCGTAAATCGCGGAGTAGGGGACTGTCTCGACCGCGCCGCCCTCCAAAAATTCCACGGTGTTTCCCGAAATCTTGTAGTCGCGCCCCTCCCGCAAAAGCATTTTTGCGCCGGAGTGGTATGTGTACGCCGCGTCGATTTTCCGCGGGGCGAAAAGCAGTTTCGCGCGCGCCGCAGAGCCGTCCTTTCCGCCGAGCGGGAAGACCGATTCGCCGCGGATTTTCCCGCCCGAAAAAATCGGCGTCAGAATGTCGTCGAGATTGTAGATGTCGGTGTTCGACGCCGCGACGAGCGTCGCGTGTTTTACGGTAGTTTTCGGCACTGAGCCGTCGGGGCATTTGGAGTACAGCTTGAACTCCGCCGATTTTTCGCCCCGCGCGAGGGCGTCGTTTACGATGTCGCCCACGTCGATGTATGTGTCCTGAATTTTTCCCGCGCCCAGAAGCGTTGCGGCGTCGAACTCGCGCTCCTTGTGCGAGACCGTAATCGAGGGGCTTGTGTCCTGCTTGCCCGACATTTCGCACACCGCGCCGAGCCTCGCCGAAACGACGCGTTTTGCGGCGATTTTCGAAAGGTCGAATTTTGCCGATACGGTATAATTTTTCCCGCCGGTATTTTCAATCGCGGGAATGTTTCCGTTCGACGGCGCGAGCGTTCCGCCGATTCTGTCGATGTCCGCGCCCGCCGCGAGCGGCAGAGCGGAAATTAAGGCCAAGAGAAATTTTTTCATCGCGCAATGGAAATCAAAAAATCGGGGGCGTTTCAACAAAAATCCCGAATTTCGGACGCGCTCTTTTGGCTTGTAAAAATTTTCCGATTTGCACATATTCCGAAAATTCGAGAATTGTTATATAAAAACCTATGGCTAATCCACCGTTTGAATATCAAAAAATGTTTCCGCTTGGGAAGGACGATACCAAGTACCGCCTCCTGACAAAAGACTACGTTTCAACCGTCGATTTTAACGGAGAGAAAATCCTTAAAATCGACCCCGAAGGTCTCGCGCTTCTCGCGCGTTCGGCCATGCGCGACGTCTCGTTCTTCCTGCGCCCCGCGCACCTCGAACTCGTCGCGAAAATCCTCAAAGACCCCGAGGCGAGCGACAACGACAAGAGCGTCGCCCTCACCATGCTCCGCAATGCCGAGGTTGCCGCGATGGGCAAGCTGCCGTTCTGTCAGGACACGGGCACTGCCACAATCGTCGCAAAAAAAGGTCAGCGCGTCTGGACGGGCGTCGAGGACGAAGAGTATCTTTCGAAGGGCGTTTACGACTGCTACACGCAGGAGAACCTCCGCTACTCGCAGAACGCCCCGCTTACCATGTGGGACGAGGTCAACACCAAGTGCAACCTCCCCGCGCAAATCGACATCTACGCCACGAATTCCGATTCGTACAATTTCCTCTTTGTCGCAAAGGGCGGCGGTTCGGCGAACAAAACCTACCTCTATCAGGAAACAAAGGCGATTCTCACGCCTGAACGTCTCATTCCGTTCATGATTGAAAAAATGAAGGGCTTGGGAACTGCCGCGTGCCCTCCCTACCACATTGCGTGGGTAATCGGCGGCACGAGCGCGGAGGCGAACCTCAAAAACGTAAAGCTTGCCTCCGTAAAGTATCTCGACAATCTGCCCACCAAGGGCAACAAGCTTGGGCACGCGTTCCGCGATGTCGAGCTTGAAAAGCGTCTGCTTGAAGAGACCCGCAAGCTCGGTATCGGCGCGCAGTTCGGCGGCGCAAACTTCGCCCTCGACGTCCGCGTTATCCGCATGCCGCGCCACGGCGCAAGCTGCCCCATCGGCTTGGGCGTTTCCTGCTCCGCCGACCGCAACATGAAGGCGAAAATCGACAAGGACGGCATTTGGCTCGAACAGCTCGAAACCGACCCCGCCAAGTACATTCCCGCAGAGTACAAGAGCGTCAACACTGCCGACGGCGCGGTCGCAATCGACCTCAACCGTCCGATGAAAGAGATTCTTGCCGAGCTTACGAAGTATCCCGTCAAGACCCGTTTGAAGCTTTCGGGCACTATTATTGTCGGCCGCGACATCGCCCACGCCAAGCTCAAAGAGCGTCTCGACAAGGGCGAGGGTTTGCCGCAGTACATCAAGGACCACCCGATTTACTATGCCGGCCCCGCGAAGACCCCTGAGGGCATGCCCTCTGGCTCGTTCGGTCCGACCACTGCCGGCCGCATGGACCCCTACGTCGATTTGTTCCAGTCGAACGGCGGTAGCATGATTATGATTGCAAAGGGCAACCGTTCGCAGGTTGTAACGGATTCCTGCAAAAAGCATGGCGGCTTCTATCTCGGCTCGATTGGCGGCCCTGCCGCGCTCTTGGCGAAGGAGAACATCAAAAAGGTTGAGTTGCTTGAATATCCTGAGTTGGGTATGGAGGCGATTTGGAAGATTGATGTTGTCGATTTCCCCGCGTTCATTCTCGTAGACGACAAGGGCAACGACTTCTTCAAACAGTTGTAGCGCGAACCTGCGGGACTTGTTTGGCGCACAGCCAAGTCTTGCTCGAAAAGCAAAAGGGGGCAGTACGAAAGTACAGCCCCCTTTCGTTTTCTGCGCGAGCCTCGCCTGTGCGCCAAACCGTACCCCGCAGAACCGCGCTGGGATATTTGCGGATTGCCGAGGGTTTTTTTTATTTTAGTGCGCGATGTATCGCGCGGGTAGATTTTGGATTTTGTTTTTTAGGTTGCCTGACGGAGGAAGAGGAGGGATGGGATTTTTATTTTGAGGTTTTGTTTTTTTGAGGATACCTCTCGGAAGAAGTTATGGGGCGCGAGTTTTCGGTTTGCTTATTTAGCGAAGAATTGTTGTTGGCATTTTTGGACTCTTTTTTCGTTGCCAAGTCTTGCTCGAAAAGCAAAAGGGGGCAGTACGAAAGTA
>DHMA01000174.1:1689-6881 GCA_002405555.1 Opitutia bacterium UBA4654 | reverse complement strand
AGCACTCTATGCGCACGTTGCCCGACTCCACCCGAGCGCGCACGTTTTCGGCAAACTCCGCGCGCAAAAACGACTCGAATTCGTCGATTTTTCCGAGGAGCGGGACGTCGATTTTCGCACCGTGCTCGAGGCGCGTTAGCAGGCACGCGTAGGCGGGTTTCTTGGCGACTTTCAGTCCGCGCTCCGCCGCCGCCGTGCGTATGTCGTTTTTGCCGACGGCGCATTCGAGAAACGGGCTTATTATCCCAAGCTCCCGCAGAGCCTTCATTCCTGGGCGGTAGTCGGAGAGGTCGTCGGCGTTCGTCCCGTCGAACACGGCGTCAAAGCCCGCGTTTTTTGCCGCCGCTTTCAGCTCCGAGAAAATCGCGCGTTTGCAGAGGTAGCACCTGTCGGGTGGGTTGTTCTCTATTTCGGCGGGGATTGTGTCGCGCCTGATTTCGAGAAGCCTTACGCCGAGGCTTTCGCACAGATTCTTTGCGTCGGCGATTTCCGCGCCCATCGAGTAGGGCAGGTTTGCGGTAATTGCAATGCAGTTTTCCGCGCCGAGCGTCTTTGCGCAGAACGCGAGCAGCGCGGAGCTGTCAAGCCCGCCCGACAGCGCGACCGCCGCCCTCCCGCGCGATTTCAGGAGCTTCCCCAGAAGTTCAAGCTTTGTATTCATTTTCCACAATCCTGCGGACTTCGCCGAGCGGCATGTTTTTTTGCGCGGCGATTTTCATGCAGTCGTCGAATTCGGGTTTGATTTTTTTGCGCCCGCGGAATTCGGCGGTTTTGATTCCGACCGCGCCGAGCGACGATTCGAAAATTTCGGTTTTGCGCGGAAGCGAAACCCTCTTCACCTCCGAAATTCTCGCGCCGAGGGTTGTGGTGTTTTCGAAAACGCACGCCACGGCGTCGTCGAGCATGTCGTCGCGGACGAGGGCGCAGAGCTTTGCGCCCATGCGCGACTTCTTGCCCGAAACGCCCTCCTGCCACACGTCCGCCGCGCCCGCTTCGAACAGCCGCGAGCATGCGAAGGCAAGCTCTTCGGCGGTCATGTCGTCGATGTTCGCCTCTACCACTTTCATGGTTTCGGACAGAATTTCGGGGGCTTCGGAAAGCTCCACGAGCGACACTCTGAGGACGTTTGGAAGCTCCCTGCAAACCCTGTGCCCGATTCCCACTCCGTTTGCGATTATTTTGCCCCCGATTTTCCCTTCGAACGAGTCGCAGAGGGCGGCGAGAATTGCCGCGCCCGTCGGGGTTGTGCATTCGTGGGGCGCGCCGTTTAGCCGCACGGGAACGCCGCGCAGAATTTCCGCAGTGGCGGGCGCGGGGACGGGCATGACGCCGTGGGCGCACCTCACCGTTCCGCCTCCAAGCTCTACCGCAGAGCACGCGAATTTCTCCGCGCCGAGCAGGTCGGCGCAGATTGCGGCTCCGACGATGTCGATGATTGAGTCGAGCGCGCCGACTTCGTGGAATTTCACGTCGGCGACGTTTGTGCCGTGGATTTTCGCTTCCGCCGCGGCGATTTTTTCGAATATCGCAAGCGAGAGCTTTTTTGCGCGTTCCGAGATTTCCGATTCCTCCACGATTTTCACGATGTCGGAGTACGCGCGGTGTTCGTGCGAATGCGTGCGGGCGTCGGCATGCGCGTGGCGGTGTTCGCAGGCGTGTTCGGCGTGTCCGCCATTGTGCGCGTGGGCGCAGTCGGAATGTTCGTGCGCGCCGCGGGAGTGTTCGGCGTGTTCGTGGCGGTGAGCGGCGCATTCCTCCCCGTGCGCGTGTTCGCGCGCGGCGTCGAGGACGACTTCGGCTTTCGTGCCGAAAATGCCCGCGCGGGAGTCCCGCGAAAATTCGAGTTTCCAGCCGCCGAGTTTTAGTTTGCGCAGTTCCGCGACGAGCGCGTCTTTGTCCGCGCCCAAATCGACCATTGCGCCCAGATTCATGTCTCCGCTTATTCCCGCGAAGCAGTCGTAATAAATAGCCTTCATTGCGTTTTATCGAAAATGTATTCGGGTTTTATTGCGAGTTTAAAAAGCGGAGGGGTTTTTCCCCTCCCCCCCGCTGCCGCTCCGCGCGGAGTTTCCGCCCCGCGCGGGAGGGTTTACGCGCCGCTTTTCGCCTCCGCGCCTATTTTTTTGGAAATTTTGCCGAGAGTATTTTAATGCACTCTTCGGGCGTTTTCGCCTTGGCGCACGCTTCGTCGAGCGGGCAGACGCCGTTCTTTGCGTTGTTCGAGATGTTCGGGACAAGCTCGCCGTAGGACACGCTTATGCGGGCGCGGTTGAGCATTGCCAACGCGCGTCGGCTTAGCGTCGCCGCGTACAGCTCGGTGATTCCGCCCATTACATAGACCGCCGCCGCCGCGCTGCCCACAACTTTGTCAGCCACAAGCGCGCCTTTGAGCAGAGACGGCTCGTTGCGGTAGATGTCCATAAGGTCGGAGACTCCGCGCCCGTCGAAAGTTCGTATCGAGCCGTTGCCGATTACGAGCGGGTGTTTGCCTTCGTCGAACTTCTTGCGGACGTCGCCCATGAGGGCGGCGCGGCGTTTGAGGTTTTTGACGAATCCGTCTATGCGGTGCAGTTCTTTGGGAATGTCGATTCCCTGCGGGCAGTGCGGGCGGCACTTGTCGCAGCCCGTGCACTGGCTCGCCTGTCTGAGCTTGGGGACGGAGCGGTCGTAGCCCACGAGGTAGGCGCGGCGGGCGCGTTCGTAGTTTTCGTCGAGCGAGCTTTCGGGCGCGAGCTGTTCGTTGATGCACTTGTTGTAGTGCAAAAGAATCGACGGAATGTCGAGCGAGTAGGGGCAGGGCATGCAGTATTTGCAGTCGTTGCACGGAATGGTGTTGAATTGCATCATTTCGTCCGCCGCCTTTTCGAGGAACGCGAATTCTTCGGCCGTGAGCGGTTTGAGCGGCGCGAAGGAGCGCAGGTTGTCGAGCAGGTGCTCCTTCTTGACCATTCCGCTGAGAACCGTCAGCACGTTAGGGAAGCTTCCGACGAAGCGGAACGCCCACGACGCCACCGAGCGGTCCGGCTCGCGCTGTTTGAATTCGGGCACTATCGTGTGCGGAATTGAGGAAAGACGCCCGCCCAAAAGCGGCTCCATGATGACTGCGGGAATTTTCCGCTTTTCAAGCTCACCGTAGAGGTATTCGGCGTTGGTGTTGAATTCCCTGATTTGCTTTGCGTGCTTCCAGTCGAGGTAGTTCATCTGGATTTGCACGAAGTCCCACTTGTAGACGTCGTGCTTTGAAAGCAGGTAGTCGAACACTTTGATGTCGCCGTGGTACGAGAAGCCGAGGTTGCGGATTCGCCCCGCCTCGCGCTCGGCGAGCAGGAAGTCGAGAATGCCGTTGTCGATGTAGCGTTTTTCGTACAGGTCTATCCCGCCGCCCATTCCGACGGCGTGGAGCAGCATGTAGTCTATATAGTCGGTGCGCAGTTCTTTGAGCGAGTTTTTGTACATCGCGATTGACGCCTCCCTGCTCCATGTGCTTGGCGCGAAGTTCGAGAGCTTTGTGGCGATGAAATATTTGTCGCGCGGGTGGCGGCTGAGCGCGATTCCCGTAGCGCCCTCCGATTTTCCCTTGCAGTACGCGGGCGACGTATCGAAGTAGTTCACGCCGTTTGCAAGCGCGATGTCCACAAGCTCGTTTACGGCGTTCTGGTCTATTTCGCCCCCGCCCTCGCGGCTGCTTCTGCCGTCGGTTGACGGCCAGCGCATGCAGCCGAAGCCCAGCAGCGAAACCTTTTCGCCCGTCTTCGGGTTGACGCGCATTGTCATAGGCCCGAACTTTTCCTCGCGCGGTTTTTCGGAACAGCCGAACAGCGACGCCGAGACCGCGCCCGCCGAGATTCCCTTCAAAAAGTTTCTGCGTCCGAATGTGTCTTTTTCGAAATTTTCCATTTTCTTTGCCTTCCTATATCGAGTTGTGAACGCTGTTGCCCTCGACGCATATCGCCGCGACGGGGCGGGCGGGGCAGAGGTTTTCGCACGCGCCGCAGCCTATGCAGCGGGCTTCGTCTACCGTCGGAACTTTGCGCGACTTCGGGTTTTTGGGGTCTTTGGCAACCATCGTAATCGCGCCCGTCGGGCACTGGCGGAAGCAGTTGTCGCACTGCACGTCGTCGGTGTTGACGATGCAGCGTTCCTTGTGCCACGCCGCGCGGCCTATTTGAAGCGACGACTTTTCGGCGGTCGTAATCGGCAGAATCGCGCCAGCGGGGCAGACTTTCGAGCACTCAACGCAGTCGGTCGCGCAGTAGCCGCGCTCGTACGACATTTCGGGTTGCATGAAGTCGGCAAGCGACGCCGACGGCTTCAAAACATGCGACGGGCACGCCGAAACGCAGAGCTGGCACGCCGTGCACTTTTCCGAAAAATGCGCCGCGCTTATCGAGCCGGGGGGCGTGATTTTGAAAGTCCGCTTGGGCGAGCGTCTCGCCTTGATTGGCGCAAGCCCGCCGTCGGTCGTCTTTTCCTCCGCCTTTGCCGCGGCGGAGCTTGCAACCAGCGCGAGGGCGGTGAAGAATCCGCGGCGTCCGTTCGAAAGCGCGTCAGACTTTGCGGGCTTGGTGGCGGCGGAATTTCCGCTCATTGCGTTTTGCTTCGCGCCTTTCGGGGCGGCGGCGCGTTGTTGCGCGTTTTCCGCTTTGCCGCGCCCTCTGATTCCGTACGAAATCGCCGAATTTCTGCATTTGCCTATGCAGTCGAAGCAGTCTACACAGCGTGAATAGTCTATTTTGTGCTCTTTCGAATTTATGCACTTAGCCTTGCAGTTTCTTGCGCACAGCCCGCACGAGTTGCACTTTGAAACGTCGATTACGGGCTTGAAAAGCGGGTGTTTCGACAAAAATCCGAGAACCGTGCCCACGGGGCAAACCGTGTTGCAGTAGCTTCTGCCGCCCCTCCACTGATTGAGGACAGAAGGTTTGAGGAAGTTGCCAAAAGTTGCCGAAAGTTGCCGAAAGCCTCTAAATACTGGGGTTCGCGGCGGTTTTTGCCGCGCGGAAAGGTTTGACCGGATTTTTCGGCGAAATGCCCTCTTTTGAAGGGCTGTGCCATACGTTTGACCACTTTTTGAAAAATTTTATCGCGCGGCTTGGGTGTCGTGCATCACGCGCTTGGTGGCTCAAAATTTTTTCGGCGCGGCGGGAAATGAAAAGCCCTTGCAGGCGGTTTGCAAGGGCTTTGTTTTGGGG
>DHMA01000174.1:451-1582 GCA_002405555.1 Opitutia bacterium UBA4654 | reverse complement strand
TGGGTGGCGAACTCTATCATTGCAAGGTTTGCGATGTCTACGAGGTGTTCGCGGTTATGGTCTCTATTATATAGAGAGAGGCGTTTGGCGATAGAGCCGACGTTGTCGTATTGCGCTTTGCCGATTTGCGATTGAAGAGAACCGTAGCGGAAGTAGCCCATAATCATCCGATTTTTGCGGTACTGCTCGAAGCTCGGGCAGGACTGGATTTTGGAGATTTCGTCGAGGCTCGGCGCGGGCGGAAGCGGCTCGAAGATGCCCGCTTGGGCGAGCAGTCGGTCGCGCAGGAAGTCGTGGGTGGTCTTAGGCATAGCGGGCGAGCCTTTCCAATACCCATTGGGCGACGTTGACGGTTACGGCGTTTCCACAGGCTTTGTAGCGCGGCCCGTCTGGGCAAGATTCGGCGGGTTTGCCTCTGTACGGAATGCGCGTCCAGTCGTCGGGGAAGCCCTGCAAACGCTCGCACTCGCGCGGAGTGAGGCGGCGGACTCCGAAGCCGTCTGCGACTCCGTGTACGCCCACGGTATTGAGCGTGTAGGACACTCCCTGTTGCGCCCCAACGCCGTTGCCGCCGTTGTGGTCTTGGCGGCCGATAATGTTTTCGGCGATGCAGACGGCGTCGGAATTGAGCACAAGCGGCAGGTTTCCGCCGCCCGTGCCGCAGTGCGAGGTGAGTGTCGGCGAGTGCGGCTTTTGTTCGACGCGCCCGTCGTGTGCGTGATTTTCGAACAGAAGCGGCGTTTGCTTATTATAACTATGCGAAAGCGCGGCGGTGAGCGTCGGAACGTCGGCTCTGGCGGTCGTGCTGCTCTCGGTCAAAACGAGAGTGCTTCCGCCGCCTTTTGATTCGCCGCCGACGCGCAGGGTTGCGGCGTCGCGCGAGCTATTGTAGACTCCAATGCCGTTGTTAGCAAAGGCGGCAACGTCTTGCCCCTGCGTTGCGCCCGCCGCAGAATGCCCGCGCAGGCTGCCGCGCTCAAAAAGTATTTCGGGGCGGCAGAGACCTCCAAGACGCGCGACAAGGTAGATTCGACGGCGGCGTTGGGGGACTCCGAAAAACCGCGAATCGAGTATCCGATAAAAAACGCCGAAGTCGCCTTCGCCTCTCGCGCGGACACAGCCGACACCGCC
>DHMA01000174.1:0-367 GCA_002405555.1 Opitutia bacterium UBA4654 | reverse complement strand
CGATTGTCCAGCCGCTAAATTCGGAGAGGATTTTGGCGAAGTCTTTTCCGCCGTTTGACGAGAGCACTCCGGGCACGTTTTCCCAGACGATATATTCCGCGCCGAGTTCGCGTGCGACGCGCATTTGTTCGAGAAAAAGCGGGCTTTTGTCGCCATCGAAGCCGCGCTGTCTGCCCGCGACGGAGAAGTCTTGGCACGGCGAGCCGCCGACAACAACGTCGATTTTTTCGAGCTTTGTTTTTTCATAAAATGTCCTTTTGTTGAGGGTTCTGATGTCGTCGAAAATCGGGGCATTAAAAAAGCGGTGTGTGAGCACCGCCTTGGGGAATTGGTCGATTTCGCAGTGGGCTACGACTTCGAAGCCCGC
>DHMA01000097.1:20329-35715 GCA_002405555.1 Opitutia bacterium UBA4654 | reverse complement strand
CGGAGTGCGGGCGCGCCGATTGCGGAACGTTTCCGATTTTTCATTCGGGCGCGCAACCCCGAAAGGAAAGACATGGAAAACAAAACGAATTTCGGCGGCTTGGGGCTGTCGGAAAAAACGCTCCGCGCGGTCGAAAACGCGGGCTACGAAAAACCGTCGCCGATACAGTCGCGCGCAATACCCGTGATTTTGGCGCGGCGCGACCTCTTCGGCTGCGCCCAGACGGGCACGGGCAAAACCGCGGCATTCGCGCTCCCGATTATGCAGATGCTCGAAGAGGGCGGAAACTATCCGCGCCCCAAACAGTTCCGCGCCCTGATTCTTACCCCCACGCGCGAGCTTGCCGAGCAGATAGACTCGAACATCGCCCTCTTCGGCAGAAGCATGGATTTAAGCCACTGCAAAATTTACGGCGGGGTGTCGCAAAACCCGCAGGTGAAACTGCTCGCAAACGGCGTGGACATTCTTGTGGCGACCCCCGGCCGCCTGCTCGACCTTTTCAACCAGCGCAAGCTCGAATTCGGCGGCGTGGAATTTCTCGTGCTCGACGAGGCTGACAGAATGCTCGACATGGGCTTCATAAACGACATCAGGAAAATCTGCCGCGAGCTTCCCAAAAAACGCCAGTCTCTGCTGTTTTCCGCGACGCTCTCGAAAGAGGTCGAGGCTCTCGCGAAAAACATTGTGGACAACCCCGAAAAAATTTCGGTTTCGCCCGACAAGCCGACCGTCGATAAAATCGCGCAAAAGGTCGCGTTCGTGAACCTCGAAAACAAGTTCGACCTGCTCGAACACATGATGAAAGCGCGGCTCGAAAAATCGGCGGATTCGCTCGCGCTGATTTTCTGCCGCACAAAACACGGCGCAAACAAGCTGGCAAAACGTCTCTGCCGAATCGGGATTGAGGCGGACGCGATACACGGAAACAAGTCGCAGTCGGCGCGCAAAAACGCGCTCGAACGCTTCAAGCGGCGCGAGTCGCACATTCTTGTGGCGACCGACATCGCCGCCCGCGGAATCGACGTCAAGGACATGTCGCTTGTCGTCAACTACGACCTCCCCGAAGACCCCGAAACATACGTCCACAGAATAGGGCGCACAGCCCGCGCCGAGGCGGACGGCGAATCGGTTTCGTTCTGCACCTCCGACGACGCGCCGCTTTTCAAGTCGGTGGAAAAGTTCATAAAAAAGCGCATCGACGTGATGGCGGACAACCCCTTCCATTCCGAGGCGGCGCAGAACGCGGCGACGCTCAAAACCGCGCTTGCCGCAAAGCTTTCGGGCGGCGGACAGAAAAAGCGCGACGTCGAAAAGAATTATGCGCGCACAAAAGGCTCGTGCCAGAAAAAATCCGACGGCGGCGAATACTACGGCGGAAGCGTGCCCTCAAAGAAAAACCGCCAACAGGCGAAGCCCGACGCCAAAAACGCGGGGCAGAACGCCAAGGGCGCAACGAAAGGCGCAAAGCCAAACGGCAAACGCGGCGGCGAAAAAATCGGCGGCATGCTCAAACGCAAAATGAAGGCGGCGGGCATGACTTCGCTCCCCGACAGGACGCGCGGCGGCAAAAAGAAGGCGTCGTTCTGGCAAAAACTAAGGGACAGCCTCCGCAAATAGGGGCGCAAAATATCCAGCCTACGGGCGCGGCGGCGAATACCGACGCGCCTTTTCTTTGCGCCGAGCGTTCTGGCGCGGCGGATTTTTTTGGGGCAGGAAATGCGCAGTATTTCAAATACTGTTGCACATTGTTCATCGCAACTCTTATTAATCCAAGCCGTTGCAAAAACTGCCTTTCAGGGCGACGTTTTTTAGGAATGCGAATGCGGGGCGGAATCTGCGCGTATGTATTTGATACATGCACAAATTCCGCAAAAAACGGTTGACAACAGTATTTGAAATACTGTATCACAGTAGAATGAAAATTAAAAACACACTTGCTATTTTTTCGGCGTTCGCGGCGGCGCTTTCCGTGCAGGCGGCTGACGACTCCCTCGCTCTCGACGCCACAATCAGCGATTCGCTCTCCTATGAAAACCGACTCGCACTCTCGGGCAACGGAACGCTTTTGGTTTCGTCGTCGGGCGAACTTTCCACGCCGAAAGGCATTTTGATTCAGGGCGGAGACGCCACAATCGACGTCGTTGCGGGCGGCAAAATCATGACGAATTACATTCAGCTGGCACAGGGCGGCACGCTGAAAGTAAAGTTCGGCGACGCCGACTCAATCAAAAACACGGACGGAAGCAAGGGCACAAGGTTCATAAGCCGCAAGTCCGATTTGACGCTCGACCTTTCCACTGTGAAAAGCGCCTCGGGCATGGACATCGGGACAATCACCACAACGCCGCTTTCGACCGTTCGTTTCGAGCTTGGCGGCGGCACGTACACGGCGGCGATTCTGCAAAATTACAACTGGAACGCGCTTATTCCGGACTCTTCAAAGCAAATTATTGAAATAGCCAATTTCGAAAACAGCAAATTTGCGCTCACCGGCGACTTCACGATTGTCGAGCAGGAATCGTCTTCGTTTTTGCGCTTCACTCTATCGACGGGCGAAGTCGACAACATTCTCGCAAATACAGCCGAAGGGCAGGCGTACCTCGATTCGCACAAAAACGAGGACGGCACATATTACGCCGATTCCACGCTTGTAGCTTACGACGCAAACGGAAATCTGCTAACAAGCGGGTGGACGATTGATTCGAACGGCTACCTTTACAACGCTTCGGCAATCCCCGAACCCGCCGAGTGGGCGGCGATTTTCGGGGCAATCGCGCTCTGCGCGGCGTTCTGCCGCCGCCGCAAATAAGACAAAGGGTTTTTCGAAAACTCCGAACCGCCGCGCCGCAGGGCATGGCGGTTTTTTTGCGGACGTTTTCATGCCGTTCGAAAACGCGCGGCGTTTGGAATGCCGTTGTGCTTTTGTGTGCTTGTCCGCAAATGCGGGAAATTCTGAGGAGCTGCTTGCCAGAAAAGTCTTGCGGTTTTTGGGGACGGAAGTTTATTTTTTGCTCCATGAAAAGCGAATATTTCCGAACGGTATTTTTATGCTTTGCCGCGTTTTTTGCGGCTTTTGCGCCGCGGGTATTTGCCGCGCAGTCCATCGACGCCGTCGCGGGCGTTCCCGTTTTTTGCGACGGAAAAATTTGGAGCGAATCGCCCGACGAATTGAAGTCGCGCCTGAAAATCGGCGGCGGAGAAACAAGGACGCGCGACGGCGGAATTTTGTCGTGCGCCATAGGTCAAAAAATATTCGGCGTAGACGCAAACGAGATAAAATTCGAATACGCAAACGGCAAAATTTCGTCGGTGAAAATCGTATTTTTCAACAAGGGCGACTCCGTAAAAGACGGCAAATGGAACAGCCAGACCGCCGCAAAAATGCGCTCCGACGCAAGGGAGCTTTTCAAAAAACTTTCCGCGGCGTTCGGCGCTGCCGAAAACTCGCACATCGGCGGCGGCGCGGCGAAAATCCGCGCAAAGCAGTGGAGTTGCCCGTCGGCGACAATCCGCGTGGCGTTCGAGGACAAAGAGTTCATTATAATGCAGGCCGTTCCGCCCGCCGCGCTTGCCGAAAAGCCCGCCGAAAAAACGCAGGCTTCGGGCAAAAAGAATCTCGCCGACTCAGTCGAAAAGTCGGCAAACGGCGACGTTGTGGTTAACGTCCCCATGGTCAATCAGGGCGCGAAAGGCTACTGCTTTCCCGCCACGGTCGAGCGGCTGCTCCTCCACAACGGGCTTGCCGACATCGACATGCACAAGCTTGCCGACCTTTTCAAAACGGGCGTCGGCGGCGGAACAACCCTCGACAACGCAGCCGACGCCATCTCGAAAATCGCCCGCGCGAACAAGCTGAAATTCGGCGGCACAAAGCGCGATTTCTCCCAAATTTCCAAGAATATCGACGCGGGCGTTCCCATGCTGTGGCTGATGTTTTCGCCCGCCGAATACGTTTCCGCCCGCCGCGCGCGCACAAAGGAGCGCGGAGCCGCCGACTTCAAGGAATGGGCTAAAATCTGCCGCAAGGAGCGGAAGCCGAAAATGGGCGGCATGAACGCCGATTCCGCGCATGTGTGCCTTGTGGTAGGCTACAACAGGGCGACGAAAGAGCTTGCGGTTTCCGATTCTTGGAGCGACGGCGACGTTGCGCCCTCGTGGATTTCGTTCGAGACGTTCAAGGCGGTTTCGCAAGACTGCCCGCTATTCTTTGTTTCCCCGCGTTAGCGGCGTTTGGCGTTTTGCGCGGCGCAAAAAAAAGCGGAAACTCCGCGACGGGAATTTCCGCTTTTTGTTTCCGCCGTCCGCGCCCCGAATTTTCGGCGGCGAATACGGCGGCGGGCACTATTAAAGTTCGACGACTTTGCCTGTTCTTGCGCTTTCGTCGGCGGCAAGGCAGATTTTCAGGCTGTTTACGGCGTCCTCTATGTGCTTCGACAAGTCGGCGTCGTTTACGATTGCGTTGTGCAGGAAGAGCTGTTCCCTTGCGCAGAGTTCGTCGTGAACCGGCTCGTCTTTCGTGTCAATCCACTCGTCCTCCTTTGCGAAGCTTCCGTCGGCGGCGACTTCCGCCGAGTGGAATTTTATCGTGTTCGTCTTTGTGTGCGAGTCTATGTCGTCCGACGATTTTTCGCCCGACTTCGCGCAAATCGACGCGCAGCCTTTCGGGCCGATCACGTCCTTTACGAAGAACGCGTTTGTGGACATCATCGGGCCCCAGCCCGCTTCGTACCAGCCGACAGAGCCGTCGTCGAACGCCACTTGGAACTGTCCGTAGTTGCGTTCGTCCGCGCCGATTTCGTCGGAGACTTTCGCGGAGATTCCGCTGACCCTCAACGGTTTTGCCTGAGTCATTTGGCACATGACGTCGGCGTAGTGCACGCCGCAGTCCACGATTGGCGTGAGCGAGTGCAGCAGGTTTTTGTGCGTTTCCCACGCCTTGCCGTGCGACTGCTGGTTGAGGTTCATGCGCATGACAAGCGGCTTGCCGAGCTTGTGCGCAAGGTCTATGAATTTTATCCACGACGGGTGGTGGCGCAGAATGTAGCCCACCACCACTTTTTTGCCGCGCGACTTCGCAAGCTCTGCGACCCTTTTCGCGCCCTCGACTGTCGACGCAATCGGCTTTTCCACGAAGACGTGGCAGCCCGCCTCAATCGCCTTTGTCGCGAGGGCTTCGTGCGAATTTGGGTATGTGCAGATTGCCACGACATCGGGCTTTGTTTCGGCGATTGCCGCGTCCGCGTCTTCGAAATGCGCGTAGTTGCCGTTTACCGACTTGTTGAAGGCGTCCACCGCCTCGCGCTTTCTGTCTACGATTCCGACAAGCTCGAATTCGTCCAATTTATTGTAGGCTCTCGCATGGGAGGCGCCCATGTTTCCGCAGCCGATTACCAGCACTTTGAGTTTTTTCATGATATTCATTTTTGTTAAAGTCTACACCTGCGCCACCACTTTTTTTACGTTGCGCATTTTGTACGAGTTGTTGATGTGCGAATTTTCCGCCGCTCCCAGCGCGCTGCTTCTGAACTGCGTTGGGGTTGACTCGTATTTCTCCCTGAATTTGCGGCAGAAATAGGGGAGGTCGGAAAATCCGCAGATTTCGGAAATTTCGCTCGCCGAGTACGACGACGTTTCGAGCAGCCACGCGGCGTAGCGCAGGCGGGCGTCGTTCACGAACTCCGTGGGAGTCGCGTCGAGGTATTTGCGCATTGCGCGGTTTATGTAGGACATGTCCTTGCCGCAGATTTCCCTGAATTTGGGAAGCCCCAGCGCGAGGTTTTCGGGGTTGCGGATTCGCATGCAGGCGTCGGAGAGCCAGTCGGGCATTTCGGGGAGGGCGGAGGCGAATGTGTTTTTCAGCTGCCAGTAGATGTTTGTAAGGAAGCGGATAATCGCCACAAGGGAGTCGTTCTGCCATGCAAGCTCCGACGCCGCCCTGTCGAGAAACGCGGTCTCGAACGGCGAGAGTTTGAGCGAAAGCCCCCTGAACCTTTCGCGCGAAAATTCGTCCTCTTCCGCGAGGATTTCGTTCAGGAATTTGTCCATCAGCCCGCGGGCTACGGCGACGTATGTGAAGTGCATTTGCGCCCCGTTTGCCGCCTCCAAGACGTGGACTTCGTTGGGCTTCGAAATGTAGAGGAAGTTTCCCGAAAATTTGCGGGTTTTGCCGCCCGAAATCAGGAGTCCGCCGCCGCTTCTTACCCACATGATTTCCACGAAATCGTGCCTGTGAAGCCCGACCGAATGCGACCTGTCGGTTTTGCCGTGAACCACCCTGAAATAGCGGTTGCCCTGCAAGTGCGAATCTTCCGTAAATTCGGTGACGAGTTTGTTCATTCCGTTTCCTCTTTCTATGCGTCCATTCAAGCGGGAAACGCGCGGTTTGGAAAGCAAAAAAACTTTTCGTCGAAACGAAAAGTCAAAATAGTGCAATGATTTCGAAAAGCGGAATAATCATTTGCCGCCCTGCGCGGCGGGGCGGAGGTATTTTTGCGTCTTTCTTTTGAAGTTTTCCGTATCTCCCCTGCCCGCCGCCGTGTTGTAATACTTTTTGTAGACGGCGGCCTGAGCGTCGGGATTGTCGGCGGGCGGGATTTCCGCGCCGCTTTCGAAATATTTTACGCGGGCGAAAACCGCGCCCACAATGTCGTTTTTTTGCAAATCCTCGAAGCTGATTTCGTCGCTGCGCGGCTCGCCGAAACGCGCGCGCATTGCCTTGTAGAGTCGGGGGTGTTTGTAGCGTATCGCCCTGTGCCAGAGGTCGCGGTATGTGCCGTACTCCACTTGGAACAGTCCGATTGCGTCGCCGCCGCCGTCCTGATACCTTGCGCGAAGGTCGCTTTCCACAACGGCGGTCGCCAAGAGTAGGGCGCGGGCGTCGGGGGTGTCCCAGTTCGGGACGTCGTTTTCGGCGGCGGCTATGAACGCGCAGGCTTCGGCGATGGAGCGTTCGGCGGAGCGCAAATCGACGCGCCTGCCCGCGCCCGCGTACTTCGCCCTGAGCGATTTCAGGTAGGCGATTTCTTCGGGCGTCCGCGCCGAATATTCGTTTTTCGAGCATTTGCCGACGAACGCGAACACGATAAAAACCGCGATGCACGCCGCAAGAAAGCGGCGTTTCAAAACCCAGTGCGCGATTTTAAGCGCGGCGTTTTTCGGCTTTCGGCGTCGGCGTTTCATGCGCGTTTTGAGCGCAGCAGGGCGATTTCCCGCGCGTAGCCGTCGAGGTCGTTCGGCGTTTCGAGGTAGAACGGCAGATTCCGCAGAAGCGGGTGGTTGATTATGCGCACTACGGCGTCCAGCCCAATGCTTCCGTTGCCGATTGTTTCGTGCCTGTCTTTCTTTGAGGCGAAGGGCGTCATGCTGTCGTTTAGGTGGATTGCTTTGAGCCGCGCAAGCCCAACCGTTTTGTCGAATTTTGCGAGGACTTCGTCGAGGTTGTTTACGATGTCGTAGCCCGCGGAAAAGACGTGGCAGGTGTCGAGGCACACGCCGAGGTTTTCGGGGCTTCCCGCGCCGTCGATTATTTCGGCAATCTCCTCGAAAGTTCCGCCTACTTCGCTTCCCTTGCCGGACATTGTTTCGAGCAGAACCGCAGTCGTTTTCGCTTTCGGCAAAACCTCTTTCAGAAGCTCCACGATAAGCTCGATTCCGCGCCCGATTCCCTGCCCGACATGCGAGCCCGGGTGGAAGTTGTAGAAGCTGTGTCCGACGTTTTCCTGCCGCTCCAAATCCTCCGCCATTGCGGTTTTTGCAAAGACGCGCAGTTTTTCGTCCGCCGAGCAGGGATTGTAGGTGTAGGGCGCGTGGACGAGATAGGGCGCAAAGCCGTTTTCCGCCGCGATTGCGTTGAGTTTTTCGGCGTCGGCGGGGTCGAAGTCCTTTGTCTTTCCGCCGCGCGGATTGCGGCTGAAATACTGGAACGCGTTTGCGCCAATCGAGAGCGCGTCTTTGCCCATTTGCGCGTATCCGCCCGCGAACGAGAGGTGGCAGCCTATTTTGAAATTTCCTGTTTGCATGGTGTTTTCTGTTCCGATTTTCCGGCGGTTTCCGTCGCCCGCGTCCACGCCTCCACCGCCTTTTTTGCCGACGTTATGAACGGCGGAAGCCTTCCGTTGATTTCGCGAAGAATCACCGACGGCGGGATTCCCGCTTCGAGAAGCCTTACGGTTTCGTACATGGCGAGCCTGCGGAGGTTTGCGAGCGTCGGGACGTTGAGCCTTAGGTTGTCGATAGTCTCCCGCGCGAGTTCGATTTTCGATTCGTCGGAAAGCTCTGGCGACACCTTGATTTCGCCGCCGAAAGAGTAGCGGAAAAGCTCGTCTACGACGGGGTCGTAGGGCGACGCCACGGGGCGCGTTCCGCGCGCGTGTCCGCAGTGCAGGTAGGCGTCCCGCAGGACGCCTACGCCCGCCTGCGCGGCTTCGGACTTTTCCTCGAATTTTTTGGGGTCTTTGATGCACGACGCCGCCATGTTGCCGTAGTCCATCGTATGCGCGGAAAGCCCGCCCATTTGCGGCTCTATGTGCTCTATGTGCGACGTCTCCTCCGTTATGCGCGATTCGCAATAACAGCACAAAAACTTCTGCCGCCTTATCAGCGACTCTTTCAACGCCGACTTCGCCCTCACGTTGTGGAACGACGAATACTTCGCGTTTGGGTGGCGTTTTTTCCAGCGTTTGAAAGCTTCGGGGGCTTCCGATTCGGAGGGTTTGGGAATGTATCTCATTTTTCGCCGCTCCTTGCCGACAACGCGCGGACGAGGTATTCGGCGCGGACGACTTCGGGGTCGTCGGGAATCTGTTTGTCAAGCTCGTTGATGATGTCGCGTGCGGCGGCGTATTTGCCCTCGTCGATAAACTCGTACATCTTGGCGATTTTCGCGGCGGTAGTGGATTCGCGCGAGGCGTTGAGCACCGACGAAAGCAGGTCGGCGGGGCTTCTGCCGAAAGCCGAGTCTATGCGTTCGAGGCGCGACTGTCCGCCGTCTCCCCTGATTCTGTACAGGCTCTTCGCAAGCGACATTATCGACGGCGAGTGCGACGAAATTATGAACTGCGCGTTCGTGAAAATGCGCGGCAGGCGTTCGGCAATCGCCGTCTGCCAGTCGGGGTGTAGGTGCAGGTCAAGCTCGTCGACGAGAATGATAGCGGAGGTGTCGAGCGGGTTTTTCTTCTGCGGGTTGGCGACCGCCATGCGCATGGCGATGTCGGCGATGAGCGCGATTACGGTTTTTTCGCCGTCGGAAAGGCTCGCGGCGGGGACGTTTTTCGAGCCCAAGAACAGTGCGCCGTCCTTTACGGAAAAGTCGCAGTACGAATCGCCGAAGTCGGCGAGGGCGCGTTTGACGGCGGCAACCGACGCGTATTTCAGGTTGATTTCCTCGCGCCGCCTGTTCGCGGCTTTGAGCGGAAGGGCGGCGGCGTCCTCCATTTCGCGGCGTCGGTCGAGCACCGCTTTCGAAATCCAGCGCGAGAATTTGCCGAAGTCCGTCCCGGCGTCGAACGCCTTTGCGTAGACGCTCGTGCGGTCGGCGTTGCGCATCGGAAGCGGCGCGGAACGGCCGTTGCGCTTCGTGCCGTAGTGGACGAAAACGGGTATGTCGGCGGAGACGCCCTGCGGAGAGTCGAGCATGACGCGCATGTCGGAGGCGTATTTTTTTGCGCCGTCCATGTTGCCGTCGATTTTCGGCGCGGAGCGGTTCGCGCGTTTTACGAGCGCAAGCGAGATGTCGGGTTTGTGCCGCTCGCCGAGAATCATCGAGAGCCGCGAGTAGCTTTTGCCCACGGTGATGTCGGAAGTCCGTATCTTCATGGGAGTGCGCTCCGCCGACGGAAGCCCCGCGGGCAGCCACGAAAGCATTATGGAAATCGCCTCCAACAGCGACGACTTTCCCCCGCCGTTTCCGCCCGCGAGTACGGTCATGGATTCGTCGAACTCTACGCGTTCGTCTACGAGCCCCCTGAAATTTTCGACGTGCATGTATTTAATTCTCATCGCTTGCTTCAATATCGCCGCGCCCGCGCTTTAAGGCAATTAAATTTTTCCGATTTTCAGCGTATGAAAACGCGCACAGATACCGACACAAAACCGCGCCGCCTGCGCCTCAAAAACGTGCTTGCGGGGCTGCTGATAATCGCCGTTCTTGCGGGGATAGTCGCGGCGCTGCACGCAATGTCTTTTTGTGCTTGAACGCGCGGCGGACGCGTGCGAAAATTGCGGCATAATGCAAGAGGCGCGCAACAAAAAAGTATCACTCAAATTCATAGCCGAACTCGCGGGCTGCTCCACGACGACGGTTTCGAACGTCCTCAACAACAAGGGGCTGTTCGGCGAGGAAATACGCGACAAAATTTTGGACATCGTAAAAAAATACTCCTACAAAATGAACCCGTCGGCGCGGTCGCTGCGCTTGGGGAAGTCGGAGACGGTGGCGTTGGTGTTCTACCGCCCGAACGTCGATATTTTCAAGAGCGAATACTACCTCACGATGACCTGCGGATTCCAGAAACGCCTGTCGGAGCTCGGCTACGAAATCCTGCTTTCCGAAATTCCGCAGGACGTGGCGGAGGCGGGGGCGCAGCCGCGCTTCGTGTCGCGCGGAAAGGCGGACGCAATCGTGGCGCTCGGCCGCATTCCCGACGGCGCGGCGGAGTCGCTTAAAAACTGCGGGCTTCCCATGCTCATGCTCGACTCTTTCTACGCGGGAATAGACTCAATCTATACCGACGGGCTTTCCGCAACGCGGAAACTCGTCGAACGGCTCGCCGCGCAGGGACACAAAAAAATCGCCTACCTCGCCTACGACAATTCCGACTTCAATACCGACATGCGCATTAAGGGCTACCTTGCGGCTATCGAAAACGCGGGGCTTGCGCCGAGAGTCGTGCGCAATTTCGCGACTAACGAAGAGGGCGGCGACGAACTTCAAAAACTGCTCGAATCGCCCGACAGACCAACCGCGGTGCTCGCAAGCAACGACGATTTGGCGACATCGCTTATGTGCCGCGCCCAGTCGATGGGCTTTGAAGTGCCCGAAGCCGTCGCGTTCTGCGGCTTCGACGACACTGTTCTTGCAACCCGCTGCACGCCGCCGCTTACCACGGTGCATGTCGATTGCGAGGAAATCGGGGCGGTCGGCGCGGAAACGGTGCTGCGCCGCATAGCCTCTCCCTCTGCTGAGCCTAAAACGGAAATCGTAAAAGTTGACATCGTCGAACGCGCTTCGACCCTCGGCTCGTAATTTCCTGCCGAAATTTTTTTTTGTTTGACCCCAAGAAATGAAGCTCCTAAGCTCCTACTTAAACGTTAAACTAAAAGGAATTTTATGAGACAATTTATAGGAATCGACATCGGCGGAACAAAATGCGCCGTGGTTGCCGCCCGCGAACGCGCCGACGGCGGAACGCCCGAAATATTCGAAAAAAAGTCCTTTCCGACGATTGTCGGCAATCCGGAGGCGACGATTGAAAAAATCCTCGAAACCGCCGAAAAGACGGCAGCCCGCGCCAAGAGCGTTTCGGCGGTCGGCATAAGCTGCGGCGGGCCGCTCGACAGCTCGCGCGGGGTGATAATGTCGCCCCCGAACCTCGTCGGCTGGGACAACGTGAAAATTACCGAAATCGTCCGCCGCAGACTCGGCGTGCCTACATTCCTCCAAAACGACGCCAACGCGTGCGCCCTCGCCGAATGGCTCTACGGCGCGGGCAAAGGCTCTAAAAACATGGTATTTATGACCTTCGGCACGGGGCTTGGCGCGGGGCTTATCCTCGACGGCAAACTCTACGCGGGCACAAACGACAACGCGGGAGAGGTCGGGCATGTCAGACTGTCGGAATTCGGGCCTGTGGGCTACGCAAAGGCGGGGTCGTTCGAGGGCTTTTGCAGCGGTTCGGGAATCGCCCAGCTCGGCAGGGCAAAGGCGGCGGAACTTTTCCAGCAGGGCAAACCGTGCGCATTCTGCGCGTCGCCCGCCGAATTGGACTCGGTGAGCGCAAAAAACATAGCCGCAGCCGCCGACGCGGGAGACCCGACGGCAATCGAAGTGTATAAAATTTCGGCGAGGAAACTGGGCTTCGGAATCTCTATCCTAATCGACATTCTGAACCCGCAGACAATAGTAATCGGCAGTATTTTCGCCCGTTCCGAAAACCTTATACGCAGGGAAATGCAGAAAATCATAGACGCCGAGGCTTTGCCGAACGCCGCAAGAAAATGCAAAGTTGTGCCCGCGCTTCTCGGCGAGTCGATAGGCGACATCGCGGCGGTGTCGGTTGCGGCAAACGGAATTTTGCAATCGGAGAAATAAAATGAGAGAGGACATCGTAAATTCGCTAAAAGAGGCGCAAAACGCGCTCGACAAATTCGTATCCAACCCCGCGACAATCGACGCAATCGAAAGCGCGGCAAAGGCGATGAAAACGGCGCTTGACGGCGGCAATAAAATACTCGCCTGCGGCAACGGAGGCTCGCTGTGCGACGCCACGCACTTTGCGGAGGAACTCACCGCGCGGTTCAGAAAAAACCGCCAACCATTCCCCGCAATCGCAATCAACGACCCCGCGTATCTTACATGCACCGTAAACGACTTCTCGCCCGACATCGTGTTTTCAAGATACGTCGAGGGAGTCGGCAAAAAAGGCGACGTCCTGCTTGCGCTTAGCACGAGCGGAAATTCGAAAAACGTTATAGAGGCGGCAAAAACCGCGCGGGAAATGGGAATAACCGTGGTGGCTCTCACGGGAAAAGGCGGCGGCGAGCTCGCAAAACTCGCCGATATAGAAATCCGCGCGCCGATGTCGGAATACTCCGACCGCGTTCAGGAAATCCATATCAAAGTAATCCATATCCTCGTTCAGGAAACCGCGGGATAATCGTCGTGATTGCCTCTTGCAAACGCCCGCGCAACCCTTTCCGCAAACCGCAAAGCATACAGCCTTGCGGTTTTTTTTCGCCCATTCAGAATCAGTAGTTTTGCGGGTGCGGCGAGTGCGGATTGTCTTTGACTTCGCAGTTCTCGAATTTGCCTATCGTCTTTACGGGAGCTTCCGTGTAGCCGTGGTGCATCGTGTTTGCGATTGCCGCGCAAGATTCCGAATCGGCAAAAAGAATGCCGAAACGCGGCGTGTAGTAGTCTTTTTTGCCGTCGGTGTGCCCCGCCATAAAGGTGTTGCCCGCTACGGAAACACCCTTCGACCTTACCAATAAATTCGCCGAATTTTCGCCCTCGAATAGCTTTGCCGAATTTCTGCCGTTGCGGCGGAACGCGTTTCCGTTGATTGCGACCGACCACACGCCGTCAATAAAAACGCCCGCGCCGTGGTTGTGGTCGAACTGGTTGCCGACAATGTTCCAGTAGTTGCCGCCCCTGCCGAGATAGAGTCCGTAAGACTCGTTCCATTCAACGCGGTTGTGCGTGAACATGCCCGAAGACACGCGCCCGCCGAAGCCGTACTTGCCGTTCGCGCCGAATACGTTGTCTATGACATAAAAATCGCAGCCACTGCACTCTACGCCGCTGCCGAGATTTTTGTTTACCATGCAGCGGCGCATAATCAGAACAAATACGCCGCGCAGATAGACGCCGTGTCCGGAAAAGCCGCGGATTTTGCAGTCTTCGATTGTTACGGTGTCGGTGTCGGAATTGCGCGGCTTGCCCTTTTTGTCGAACATGATTCCGTGGGTTTTCGAGTTCGGCTTGCGGGAGGCGTTGAGATTAAGCCCCGAAATGTGAATGTTTCGGGAATCGGTGATGTCGATGAGACACTCTGCGGAATAGTCGTCGAGAATCAAGTTCGCGCCGTGGGAAGTTGAATAACCCCACTTCGGCTCGCCTTTCAACTTTATGTCGGGATAAGTTTTCAGCCCCGCGCAACGGTATTTGCCGTCGGGAAAAATAACAGTGCCCTTGACCTTTGCGGCGGCGTCAATGGCTCTTTGAATCGCGGCAGTGTCGGAAACCGAGCCGTCGCCAATAGCCCCGAAATCGCGCACATTGAAAACGTCGCCAGAAGCAAAAAGCGAGCCAATTAAAAGAAAGTAAACAACTAACAACCTGAACATGAAAAATAAATAAAACCAACACAATATGGAGTCAATAAATAAAAGAAATAGAAGACTCTTCGAGAAAAAATAAAACCGAAAACTCACGCAACCAAACTTCTCCCGCGAGGTATCCTAAAAATAAACCCTAAAAATAGTCTTCCCAGCTCCCAACTTCACTCCGACAGGCACCCTAAAAACCAAAAATCAAAATCTACTTCGCGCGATAACATCGCGCCCAAAAATAAAAACCCTCTCGGCAATCCGCACACTTCCCAGCGGGGTTCTGCGGGGAACGGTTTGGCGCACAGGCGAGGCTCGCGGAGAAAACGAAAGGGGGCTGTACTTTCGTACTGCCCCCTTTTGTTTTTCGAGCAAGACTTGTCTGTGCACCAAACAAGTCCCGCAGGTTCCCGCTATCTGTTAGCGAGGTATTTGTATTTCTGCCAGCGGAAGTTTACGAATTCCTGAGCTTCGGCATCGAGAATGGCCGCGCGTTCGGGATTCTGCATTTGCAGCATCTTGAAGCGGTTTTCGACCTTCATGTAGTCCGCAACGGGAATCTTCGGGTCTTTCGAGTCGAGCTTGAAGGGATTTTCGCCGAGCGCGATTTTGCGCGGGTCGTATCTGTACAGCGGCCAGTAGCCCGAATCGACAGCCGCCTTTTGCTGGGCGGGACCGTTTACGAGATTGTAGCCGTGCGAGATGCAGTGGCAGTACGCAATAATCAGCGAAGTACCCTCATAGCTGTTTGCCTCGTTGAACGCCTTGATAGCCTGAGCGTCGTTCGCGCCGATTGCGATTTGGGCGACATACACGTTTCCGTAGTCGACCGCGAGCATGCCGAGGTCTTTCTTCGGGGTGGATTTGCCCTGCGAAGCGAACTTCGCAACCGCGCCGATAGGCGTGGACTTGCTCATCTGGCCGCCCGTGTTGGAGTAAACTTCGGTGTCCATGACCATGATGTTGACGTTCTTGCCGCTTGCGAGAACGTGGTCGAGACCGCCGTAGCCGATGTCGTAGGCCCAGCCGTCGCCGCCGAGAATCCAGACGGACTTCTTGACGAGGTCGTCGGAGAGAACCGCCAGCGACTGCGCTTCCGCGGAGTTGTCGCCCGCGAGCTTTTCCTTGACCGCCGCGACTCTTTCGCGCTGCGCGGCAATGCCCGCTTCCGTGGACTGGTCTGCTTCGAGAATGTCCTTAACGAGGTCGTCGCCGAGCTTGGAGGCGAACTTCTTTACGAGTTCCTTCGCCATTTCCTCTTTCTTGTCGAGGGAAATGCGGAAGCCGTAGCCGAATTCTGCGTTGTCTTCGAAGAGCGAGTTCGCCCAAGCGGGGCCTCTGCC
>DHMA01000097.1:0-20243 GCA_002405555.1 Opitutia bacterium UBA4654 | reverse complement strand
TGCCGCCGTAAATGGAGGAGCAACCCGTCGCATTTGCGATGAAGAGCCTGTCGCCGAAGAGCTGCGTGAGCGTCTTGACATAGGGCGTTTCGCCGCAACCCGCGCACGAGCCGGAGAACTCGAAGAGCGGCTGGCGGAACTGGACGTCCTTGACGGTGTCGCCAAGCTTGAGCCTGTCGGGGTTCGGAATCGAGAGGAAGAATTCGAAATTCTTTTCCTCTTTTTCGCGAATGGGTTCCTGCGCCGTCATCATCAGAGCCTTGACGCCCTCTTCGGTCTTGCTCTTTGCGGGGCAAACCGTCGCGCAGAGACCGCAACCCGTGCAGTCTTCGGGAGCAACCTGAATCGTGAACGAGCAGTCGGGGTTCTTGGGCGAGCGGAACGCGACGTGCTTGAAGTCTGCGGGCGCGTTTTCGAGAACCGAGTTCGGGTAGAACTTTGCGCGAATCGCCGCGTGGGGGCAGATTGTGGCGCACTTTGCGCACTGAATGCAGAGGTCGGGATTCCATTCGGGAATGTCGATTGCAATGTTGCGCTTTTCCCACTGGGTGGTAGCCGACGGCCAAGTGCCGTCAACGGGCAGAGCCGAAACGGGGAGCTTGTCGCCCTCGTCGCTCATCATGATGGCCGTTACGCGTTTGACGAAATCGGGAGCCTTGTCGGAAACCGCGGGCGGGAAGCCTGCCTCCGCCGTAGCTTCCGCGGGAACTTCGACCTGTTGGAGGTTTTCGACCGAAGCGTCAACCGCCGCAAAGTTCTTCTGGACAACCTGCGGGCCTTTCTTGCCATAGGTCTTTTCGATTGCCGCCTTGATTTTCGCGATGGCTTCGTCCTTCGGGAGGACGCCCGAAATCGCGAAGTAGCAGGTCTGCATTATCGTGTTGATTCTGCCGCCCATGCCCATCGCCTTGGCGACGCGGTATGCGTCGATGACGTAGAATTTGAGCTTCTTGTCGATAATCGTCTGCTGAACCTCGCGGTTGAGGTGGTTCCAAACGGTTTTTGCGTCGTAGATTGAGTTGAGCAGGAATACCGCGCCTTCCGCCGCGCAGTCGAGCACTCTGTATTTCTGCATGAACGAGAACTGGTGGCAGCCCACGAACTGCGCGTGGCGCACGAGATAGGGCGCGCGAATCGGGTTGGGTCCGAAGCGCAGGTGCGAAACCGTTATGCCGCCGCTCTTCTTTGAGTCGTACACAAAGTACGCCTGCGCGAAGTTCGGGGTTTCGTGCCCGATGATTTTAATTGTGTTCTTGTTCGCGCCGACCGTGCCGTCCGAGCCGAGACCGTAGAATACCGCGCTGAGAACGGTGGGGTCGTCAAGCTTGAAGGATTCGTCGTACGAAATGGAGTTGTTGGAAACGTCGTCGATAATGCCGACCGAGAAGTGGTTCTTGGGGGTAGCCGCCGACATGTTGTCGAACACGCCCTTCGCCATCGCGGGGGTGTAGTCTTTCGAGCCGAGCGCGTATCTGCCGCCGAGAACGACGGGGTCGAACGAGCGCGGGAGGAAACCGCTGTTGCGCGCTTCCGCAATGGAGGCTGTGATTTCCTGATAGAGCGGTTCGCCCATCGCGCCGAGTTCCTTTGTCCTGTCGAGAACGGTGATTGTCTTGACCGTCTTGGGGAGGGCTTCCGCAAACATCTTGACGCTGAACGGGCGGAACATTCTGACCGCCAGAACGCCAGTCTTTTCGCCGTTTTTATTGAGGAACGCCGAAACTTCTTCGGTCGTTTCCGCGCCGCTGCCCATGAGGACTACGACCTTTTCGGCGTCGGGCGCGCCCACATACTGGTAGGGCTTGTAGATTCTGCCCGTGAGCTTGCCGAATTTTTCCATCTGTTCGGCGACGATTTCCGCGCATTTCGCGTAGTAGGGGTTGCGCGCTTCCCAGCTTTGGAAGTATACGTCGGGGTTCTGCGCCGTGCCGCGGATAAACGGATTTTCGTTTCTGAGCGAGCGTTTGCGGAATTCGAGAACCTTTTCTTCGGGAATCATCTGCCTTACGATGTCGTCGGAGATGGGTTCGTACGTGTTGATTTCGTGCGAAGTGCGGAAACCGTCGAAGAAGTGCAGGAACGGAACGCGCGATTCGAGCGTGGACGCGTGCGCGATGAGCGCCATGTCGTGCGCTTCCTGAACGCTGTTCGAGCAGAGCATTGCAAAGCCCGTCTGGCGGCATGCCATTACGTCGGTCTGGTCGCCGAAAATCGAGAGGCCGTGGTGGGCGAGCGCGCGGGCCGAAACGTGCATGACAAAGCTTGTGAGTTCGCCCGCAATCTTGTACATGTTCGGAATCATCAGCAGCAGACCCTGCGACGCCGTGAAGGTGGTCATCAGCGTGCCTGTTTGGAGCGCGCCGTGAACCGCGCCAGCAACGCCGCCTTCGCTTTGGAGCTGGCTGATTGAGGGGGTAACGCCCCAGATGTTTTTCTTGCCTTTAACCGCCCATTCCTCGCACGATTCCGCCATCGGCGACGACGGCGTGATGGGGTAGATGGCGATTGTTTCGCTTACGCGGAAGGCAATCGAGGCTACCGCTTCGTTGCCGTCCGTAATTACGCTGTTGTTTTTCTTCATGATTGTATGATGTATTAAAATAGAGCTGCGATAAACGCCGGTTTGCGCAAAATACGCCCACCGACTCTAAAAAATCGCCCCCAATATAGCTTCCGAAACCCGCATACGTCAACACAATTCGACTTAAAAGATTGCCCGCCGCCTTTGCGAAGCTTACTTGTTGCAAATAATGGATATGCGGATTTTTGTGTGAGCTTCTCAATCGAATGAGGTTTGCCGAAATCGGCTTTTGCAAATATTTGCTTGCCCGAATTCGGGCGTCCCGAATACTTTTGAATCTGTAAACGCACACATATTAATTATGGAAAGACGCACATTTCTGAAAAACGCGGGTTTTGCCGCCGCCGCTCCGTTCTTTGTCTCGAACGGGCTTTTTGCGAACGGCTCGCCCAACGACAAAATCAATCTGGGGCTTATCGGTCTCGGCAAAATGATGAGCGGGCACATATCGGGGCTGCTCTACGACAAGTCCGTACGCATTACGTCGATTTGCGACGTTGACGACGAGCGGCTGTCGTTCAACAAAAACAGGATAGAGTCTTTCTACAAAAAGCGCGGAGAGTCCGTGGCGGTCAAAACGCACAAGGATTTCAGAAACCTGCTCGCCGACAAGTCGGTTGACGCCGTGTTCATCGTAACCCCCGACCACTGGCACACGATTATTTCGGTGCTCGCAGCCCGCGCGGGCAAGCACATCTACTGCGAAAAGCCGCTCACGTTCACCGTTGACGAGGGCAGGCAGATTATCGACGCTGTGAACGCAAACGGCGTCGTCTTCCAGACAGGCTCGCAACAGCGCAGCGAGGCGAGCTTCCGCGAGGCGGTAAGGCTTGCCCGAAGCGGCATGCTCGGCGAAATCAAGCAGGTTTGGTGCAACATCGGCAGAAAATTTCCCGTAATCTATAATTGGGCGGCGGAGGAAACCCCGAAAGGCGTCGATTGGGACATGTGGATTGGCCCCGCGCCAATGCGGCCGTTTTCGAGCAATCTGCTTCCGTTTCTCGCCCCCGCGCCCAACCGCTACTCGCACCAGTGGGGCGCGTGGCGCTGGCACTACGACTACGGCAACGGCATGCAGGCCGACTGGGGCGCGCACCACTTCGACATCGCCCAGTGGGGGCTTGGCATGGACGGCAAAGGCCCGAAGTACGTCCACGTTTTCGAAGACCAAAACCGAAGCATTAAAAGCGACACCCGCAACATCTGCTACGAGTACGCAAACGGCGTCATGGTCTACTACGGACAGCCGAAGATTCTCGCCGAAAGGGGCTATCCGCACGGCTCGGCGATGGTAACTTTCGTCGGGACGGAGGGCGTGGCGACGGCGTCGCGCGGCGGAATTTTCTGGGCTGACAAGCCGTCTCTGCGCTCCGGGAAAATCGCCCCCAAAAAGGACTTCCCCTACGTCTGCGAGGGGCACAAGGACAATTTCTTCAACGCAATCCGCACGGGTCGCCCGCCGATTTGCCCCGCCGAAATCGGGGTATCGAGCTGCAACATGTGCATCATAGGCAACATCGCCTACAAGCTCGGACGCAGGCTCGAATGGGACTGGAAGACCCGCCGCTTTGTGGGCGATTCCGAGGCGAACAAATATCTGTCGCGCAAAAACCGCGGCGAATGGGCTAATATCGCCTAACAGGGAGGAACATTGTAAGATGAAAAAACTTATCGCAATTTTTTCGGCTTTCGCGGTGTCGGCGCAGATTCTCTCGTTCGCGCAGGACATGGAAATAAAGGGAAAGAACCTCGAAAACATCGAAGCCGCGTGCCCCAAACGCGCGGCGGCAAGCCCGCGGAAGCCGCGCAAGATTCTCGTGTTCTCGCGCACATGCGGATACCGCCACAAACAGGGCATTCCCGCGGCAAAGCTCGCGCTCTCGAACATGGGCGAAAAGCTCGGAGTTTGGAGCGCGAAAATTTCGGAGGATTTGTCCGACCTGTCGCCCGAAAGCCTCGCGCAGTACGACTGCCTTGTGCTCAACAACACAACGGGCATGTGCTTCGGCGAATCTCAGCAGAAAATGTCGAAACTGCCGCCCGCCGAACGCGCCGCGGTTCAAAAACGCTCCGACGAAATCTGCAAAAACGTAATCGAGTACGTCCGCAACGGCGGCGGCATCTTCGCAATCCACGCGGCGGCGGACAGCTACAACTACAACGCGTTCCGCAACCGCGCGTACACCGACATGCTCGGCGGAGAGTTCGTCGCGCACCCGTGGTATTTTTCGAACGCGCCGGTGACCTTGGTGACGGACGACGCGCAGTCGCCGCTCGTAAAGGGAATCTGGGATAGCGAAGCGTTCAAGCTCCGCGAGGAAATCTACATGCTCGGCAAGTCCTACGACCGTTCGAAGTGCCGCGTGATTTTGCGGCTCGACAAGTCGCGCAGTCCGCTTACGACCGCCGCCCGCGAGGCGCATTTCGCGTTCCGCCCCGACAACGACTTCGCCGCCGCATACGTCAAAACTTTCGGCAAGGGGCGCATTGCCTACACGACAATCGGGCACGCCGACAACAACTACTACAATCCGAAAGTTCAGGAGTTTTTCCTGCGCCTTGCGCAGTTCGCGTGCGGAGACTTGAAGGCGGACACTTCGTCGATTCCGTTTACTGGCAAGTCGGTGCTTGCGCCGATGTCGGAAAAACCCGCGCCCGCGCAAATCGCAAAGCTTGCCGACCTCAAATTCGGACAGCCGCGCGACGAGGAAATCAACGGAATTCTGTTCGGCGTCTACGCAAACAACTTCGACAAAAAATACTGCGCCGAAATCGAAAACTTCGCGGTCTCGGAACTTTCCGCCGCAAAGGGAAGCGCGGAATACAGGGCGTTCCTCGGCGAGCTGCTCGACGCGTCGGGAATTTCGTCCGACAAAAACCTGCGCGTCCTCGAAAAGCTCGCCTCCGACGGCGGTACGCCCGAACAGATTCGCAACAAGCTTTCCGCCGCGCTCGACTGCCGCCGCGGCGAAAGGGTTGCGAAAAATTCTGAGAAAAAATTCGCCGTTCCCGCGTCGCTTCCCGAAAGCGCGGCGGAACGTTGCAGGCTCTTCAAGTTCCTTTCGAAAAATCCCGACGCGAAAATTCCGCAGTATCTGACTTTCGGAAATCTCGACGAAACGGGACGCGCAATGCTCGCGTACGCGCTGCTCGAACGCGGCGAAAGCGCGGCGGAGGCTCTTGCGTTCGAGCCGAAGTCGGAGGCGTTCGCCGTCGCGTTTGCGGCGGTGTTCTCGCGCGAGGGCAAAACCTCCGACACCGAAAAGGTCTTGGCGGCGTCGGAATACGTCTCCGCGCAAATGCGCCCCGTGATGGTCGGCTACGCGGTCTCGGCGAAAAACGCCGACGTCGCCGACGCCCTGCTGCTGCTTGCCGCCAAGGCGGACACGCCCGCGCGGTCGGCGTTCCTCGTCGGCGCGCTCGCAAAGTTCGACCTTTCGCAATTCGTCCCCAAGCTGTTTGCGGGCTTCGATTCCGCGTCCGCGGAGACGAAACTTTCCGCGCTCAAAACGGCGGAGACAATCGCCACTCCCGAAGTGTTCTCGACCGTCGCAAAGCTTCTGCCGACGCTCGACGCAAAGCTCGGCCGCGCCGCGGTCAAAGTGCTTTTGAAGTGCTCTTCGGCGGATTTCACTCCGCAAATGCTCTCCGAAACGGCGGCGGCGTACGGCGAGTGCAAGCCCGCCGTTAAGCGCAACCTCGTGAGGTTCGCGGCGTTCGACTCCTCCGAAAACGCGGTCGATTTCATGAAACGCGCGTTTACCGACGGCTTCCGTTCCGAGGCTGTAAAAACTTTCGGACAGTGGAAGAACCAGTCGGCGTTTGCGCCGCTTGTGGCAATCGCGAAAACGGCGAAGACCGACGACGCAAAATCGGAGGCGAGAGCCGCGATTTTGACGCTCGCCGCGCGTTGCGGCTTCGACGACGCGACAATCGCGTACATGCTCTCCCAGCCGCTTTCCGACGCCGAAAAGGCGTCGCTTGCCGAGTCCGCCGTAAAGTTCCCGTCGCCCGACACCGCCGAATCTCTCGAAAAGGCGGGCATGTCGGCGGAGGCTGCAAAAATCCGCGCCGCCGTGAAGAACGCCAAGACGAAATACCTTGCGTTCAGGGGCGCGCAGAACTTCAAATACGCGCTCGACGGCGACCCCAAAACCCGCTTCACCACAGGCTCTACGATAAACGCGGGCGACTGGATTGCGTTCGACTTCGGCTTCCCGAAACGCGTCTCGGCGGTGTCCTTCGACCTCGGCACTTCCGCGCGCGACTTCCCCGACGAATTGGCTGTTTTTGCGGGCGCGTCCGACGCCGCGCTTTCGAAAGCCGCCGTCGAAATTTCGCGCTCCAAAAACGCCGTAGTCGTCAAGTTTTCCGCGGGCTTCAAGGCGCGTTATGTGAAGTTTGTCGCGGAAAAGGCAAAGCCGTTCTACTGGTCCATTCACGAGCTGAAAATAGACTAATCCGAAATTCCGAAAACAAAAATTCCGCGAATGTCCGATTCGCGGAATTTTTTTGCGCCCTAATTTTCGCGCGGGTTCTACCTCGACATTTTGTAGCCCACCCCGCGCACCGTCTCGATGAGCTTTGCGCGGCTTCCGAGCTTCTTCCTGAGGTTTACAATGGCGACGTCCACCGCCCTGTCGGTAACGGGGTATCCGTCGCCGTGGAGGCTTTTTATGATGGCGTCGCGCGTGAAAACCCTGCCCGTGTTTTTCAGGAATGTTTCGAGAATCGAAAATTCGTTCGCGGTAAGCTCGACGGGCTTGCCGCCTATTTTCACCTCGTGGAATTCGGGGTTCAGCTCTATTCCGTTGCGCGAGACCGTCGCCGACGCCTCCTCCGCGCCCGACTTGTCGTCGCGCAGCTGCGCCTTGATTCGCGCCAGCAGGACGCGCGGGCTGAACGGCTTTGTGATGTAGTCGTTCGCGCCGAATTCAAGCCCGCTTACGATGTCGGCCTCCTCGCTTCTTGCGGTTAGCATGATAATCGGCACCTGCGGGTAGGATTTCTCCGCGCGGTAGATTTTGCAGAAGTCGAGCCCGTCCATGCCCGTGAGCATGAGGTCGAGCAGAATGAGGTCGAAGCGTTCGCCCTTTTCGAGCCGCGCGAGCGCCTTTTCGGCGGAATCGACGCGCGAGCACTTGTAGCCGTTTTTTGAGACGTTGAATTCGATAAGCTCTCCTATGCTTTCTTCGTCCTCAACTATTAATATTTTCTTGTCGAACATGGTAAATCCTATCCGATTGTGATTGAAAATTCCGAGCCTTTTCCCAAGACGCTCCGCGCCGAAACGCCGCCCTTGTGGAGTATCGCTATGTGCTTTACGATTGCAAGCCCAAGCCCCGTGCCGCCCATCGCGCGCGAGCGTCCCTTGTCCACGCGGTAGAAGCGTTCGAAGACGTGCGGCAGGGCTTCGGGCGGTATTCCCGCGCCGTTGTCGGACACCGTGATTTTCACGCCGCCGCGCTCTCCCGCGCACGCAAAGACTTTGATTTTCGCGCCGTCGCCGGCGTACTTCACCGCGTTGCCCACGAGGTTGCTTACCGCAAGGCGGACAAGCTGGAAGTCGCCGCGCACTTGGAGGTTTTCGGGGCATTCGATTTCGACCGAATCCCTCCGCGCCCGCGCCTGCGATTCGTGCGCCGAGACCGACTCCTCGATGGCCGCGCGGACGGGGAAGTACTCGAAATTTTCGGCGTCGAACTTCTTTTCGAATTCTATTTTCGAAAGCAGAAGCATGTCGTTTACGAGCGTGTCCATTCTGTCCGACTCCTTTTCGATTATCGCCACGAACCGCTTTTCGTCGTCGGCGTTTCCGTCCGAGTATTCGAGGGTTTCCGCCGCCATTTTGATTGCGGTAATCGGGGTTTTCAGCTCGTGGGAGACGCCAGCCACGAATTCGCGTCTGAGGGCTTCGTTCCGCTTCGCCGCGGAAACGTCGCGCATGACAAAAAGCGCGCGGGGCGTCGCCGATTCGTAGGGCAGGAGCGTGCCGACAAGCGCGTAGGTTTTGCCGTTCGAAATCTCGACGTCCCTGCGGACTTCCCCCTTGCCGTCGAAAGTCTCGTCGATTGCGTCGAGGATTGTGCTGTTTCTGAACGCCTCTACGGTTCTTATTTTGCCCTCGGAATTGTCCAATCCGAACAGTTTTGCGCAGGCGTTATTGAATTTCTTTAAAACTCCCTTTTGCGAGCATATAAAAACGCAGTCGGTCATATGCCCGAACATTTCGTCAAGCTCGCAGTTGCGTTTGTAGAGCGAGTTTATGCGCTTTTTGAGGTTTTGCGACATCGCGAAAACCGACTTGCCGAGGCGTTCGATTTCGGCAATGTCGCTCGACGGCACGGGGGCGTCGAAGTTGCCGCGCGCGCATTCGTCGGCGGCGAATGTCAGGCGTTTGAGGGGCGCTGAAATGCGCTTTGCCAGCGCGAACGAAAACGCCGCGGCCATCACGATTGCCGCGAGCGAAAGCCCGATTATTTCGGCGGAAATGAGCTTCTTTGCCGCGAGCAGCTTCTGCATGGGCATCGACTGCCGCACGCAGTATTCGTAGCCGTCCGCGTTTTTCGCGCCCGCGGGGACGGCGGCGTAGACCATTTTCGTGCGCAGGGTGTCTGAGTAGCGCACGGTGAATGTTTTTTCGCCGTCGATTGCCTTTTTAATTTCGGCGCGGTTGAGGTGGTTTAGCATCGTTTCGCTGTCGGCGCGGGAGTCTGCCACAACTTCGCCCTTTGCGTTGATGAGCGTCGTGCGTATCCCCGTGTTTTTGTCGTGGACGGCGCAGATTTTCGACAGCGTTTGGGCGGGCAGTTTTTCGTCTACCGCGTCCGCGACGAAATCGGCGGAGTCGGACAGCAGCCTTTCGACGCTTTCGCGGTAGGTGCGTTCGGCTATGCCGTGCGCGGCGAATGCGAACGCCGCAATTATTACCGCGCCGACAAGCGTAGCCGACGCGAAGATTCGGGCGAAAACGCCCCTCGACTTTTTTAAGTATGCCATATTCGGAATTGTCTATCCGTCTTTTAGCGCATGTCGGGGCGGCGTCAACGATGTTTTTCGCGCTAACAAACTTCTAACATTGGGCGCATAAAGTGCTAATTTTTGTGTGCGATATTTTAACGCGTAAAAAACGGAATCCCAGCGAAGTCCTAATAAAGCGCAAACACGGAAATGCGAAGATATGCGGCGTCGAAGGTCGGAAAAGGCCCTCGGCGAAACGCAAAAAACAAAATGAACTACAAAATCACATCTACGGTAATCGGAACGCTGCTCATGGCGGCGGCTTCGGTTCTGAATGCGCAGGACAAACAAACTCTCGATTTGCTCGTGAGCAAAGGGATTATTACAAAAGAGGAGGCGGCCTCCGTTTCGAAGAAATCGGTGGCTGTCGCGCCGAAGGAAAAGACCACGAAGTCGATTAAGCTAATCGGCAGGCTGCAAATGCAGTACGAAAACATAAACGTGGACGAAACCGTCGGCGGAGTGGAAAGCTCGCTTGCCGCCAAAAACGACTTCATCATGAGGCGCATGTTTCTCGGCGCGGCGGCGGACCTCGGCTCCGGCTGGGCGGCGGAACTCATCGCCGACTTTGCCCGCGACGACGCTGGCTACATCGACAAGGCGGTAATAACCAAAAAGGTCGATTGGGATTCGCTCCAAGGCAAGCTCGGCTTCGGATACCAGAAAATCAACTTCGGCTTGGAGGAAAACACCTCTTCGTCAAAACTGCTTACGATAGAGCGTTCGCTCGCCACGCGCTATTTCACCGAAGGCGCGAACGGCAGAAGGCTCGGTTTCGGCGGACGCCACACGGGCGTTTTCTGGGCGGGAAAAATTCCGCAGGTAAAGGGGCTTGAATACGGACTTTCCGTCACGAACTCCTACAACAACAGCCCGACCAAATTGGCGGGCGGCGCGGACAACAACCTCATGTACGGCGCGAGCGTGGCCTACGGAACGAAAATCGACGAAGTGTCGTTGAAGGCGGGCGCGAACTTCGCCTACACGAACGGCATGAACGTAAACAACAACGGCCAGCACCGCGAAGTGATAGGCGTCAACCCCTACATCACCGCGCAGTATCTGGGGCTTAACTTCTACGCCGACTTCATGCTCGCGCAGGTCGAGGACGGCAGAAATTCCTACTCCGAAAACGCGACTCCCATGGGCGCGAACGTCGCGGCGGAATACAGGTTCGACATCGGCGACTTCGGAAAAATCGCTCCCGTCGTCCGCTACGCGTGGCTCGACACCGACGGACGCGGCGTGAAGATGTCCGACGGCGTGCGCAACGCCAACGCGAACTCCACGTTCGACGCCGCGCAGAGCGTATACATCGGCGCGAACTGGTACATCAACGGCGACGCGCTCAAATTCCAGCTCGGCTACGAGTGGGCGCAGCTCAACGGCGTAAAGGCGGGCGCGGCTTCCGTTGCCCAGCACTCCGAGGCAAACGCGGTTCGCGCTCAGGTTCAGGTTCTCTTCTAACACATAAAAATTTCAACCGAAAGGAAACGACAACATGAAAAACACAATGTCGAAAATAGCAAAAATCACGGCGGTTGCCGCCCTCGCGCTTTGCGGCGCGGCGGCTTCGGCGGAAACGAAAATCGTAATCGACGGCTCTACGACCGTCGGCCCGATTTCCAAGGCGTTTGCCGACTTCTACAAGGAAAACCACTCCGGCGTAAACATCACAATCAGCGAATCGGGCAGCGGCAACGGCGTAAAGAGCCTCATGAACAACGCGTGCGACATCGCCAACATGTCGCGCTTCATGAAGCCCGCCGAATTCAAAAGCTGCGTGGACAAGGGCATTCTTCCCGTGGCGCACGTCGTGGCTTTCGACGGTCTCGCGGTTGTGGTCAACCCCAAGAACCCCGTCAAGGCCTTGACGATTTCGCAAATCGCCGACATCTACACGGGCAAAATCTCCAACTGGAAACAGCTCGGCGGCGAGGACGCGAAAATCGTTGTAGTCTCGCGCGACACCAACAGCGGCACATACGAAACCTTCAACGAGCTTGTCCTCAAAAAGGCGGCCATTACAAAGGACGCCGAATACGTAGGCTCCAACGGTCAGGCGCGCACTCGCGTCAATACGACCAAAAACGCAATCGCGTACGTCGGCTTGGGCTTCGTTGACGACACCGTAAAACCGCTTTCCGTGGAGGGCATTCTTCCCACCGCAAAGAGCGTTTCCACGGGCAAATATCCGATTGCCCGCCCCCTGTACATGTTCACCAACGGCTATCCGAAAATGGGTTCGGACGTGTATAACTTCGTAACGCTCCACCTCTCGAAGGAGGGCAGGGAAATCGTCTCCGACCTCGGATACATTCCCGTTTGCGAATAACAACACCGAGGCGGCGTCTCCATGGAAAACAGGAAAAACAGTCTGATTATGGACGCGCGTACCGACGCGGCGAAAGCCGTCGCCGGACGCCTCGGCAGGGCGGGTTTGCTGTGTATTACCGCCGTTCCGACGCTTGCGGTCGTGTTCATAATATTTTTCATAACCAAGGAGGCGCTGCCGTTCTTCGACAATCTGGCGCACCTGAAAGAGTTTTTCACGGACACCGATTGGAGTCCGTCGAAAGAGGCGAACCCGCATTTCGGCGCGCTCTCCATTTTTTACGGAACGCTGATGGTAACGGTGGGCTCGTGCGCGGTCGCCGTGCCGCTCGGCATTTTGACGGCGGTCTGCCTGAACGAAATCGTGGGCGGAAAAACCGCGCAGATTTTCAAGCCCGTCGTCGAGCTTCTTGCGGCGATTCCCTCCGTGGCGTACGGGTTTTTCGCGATTGTCGTATTCGCGCCGATTCTCCAAACGAGCGGCGGCGCGCTGCTCTCCGCCGCGATATTGCTTGCGGGCGTGCCGCTTGCGCTGATTTTCGGGCTTGCGTTCGGCGCGGCGATTTCGGGGCGGCTTTTCAAAAAGGCGGGCGCGAGGGCGGCGTTCGACGCGGCTTTTACCGCGGTGTGGCTTGCGCTTGTTTGCGCGGCGGCGTACCGCGTTTCGTCCGTCGAAATTTCGAGCGGCACGAACGCGCTGAACGCGTCGGTGATTCTTGCGGTGATGGCGTTGCCGACCATCGTGAGTATTTCGCAGGACGCCCTTGCGTCGGTCGGGCGCGACATGCGCGAGGGTTCGCTCGCGCTCGGAGCCACGCGCTTCGAGACGATTTTCAAAGTGCTGCTTCCCTGCGCAAAAAGCGGCATAGCCGTCGCCGTGATTCTCGGCTTGATGAGGGTTGTCGGCGAAACGATGGTCGTGTGGATGGCGAGCGGAAACTCGCTGAAAATCCCCGAACCGTTCTACAATTTCCTCGAACCCGTGCGCACGCTCACCGCGACAATCGCGGGCGAAATGGGCGAAGCCGACCAGAGCACGGGCTCGGACAGATACCATGTCCTGTTTGCGATGAGCCTCTGCCTGCTGCTCGGCGGGCTGCTTCTGAACGCCGCGGGACAGTGGGTAGGGTCGGGCTTTAAATCGAAAAGAAAATGAACGTTTCAAACAGAAAAATTTTGGACAAGGCCTTTACCGCGCTCGCGTATTCATCGCTTGCGGCTATGGCGCTGGCGGTGGTGCTTTTCCTTGCGCCGATAATTTGGAACGGCGCGGGGGCGTTCGCCTTTACGGCGACTGTCGAGCACGAAAAGTTCCTCGGCGAAGTCGCGGGCGACGACCTTTCCGAATCCGAAAAAACGCGGATTGCCGAAGCCGACGCCGCGCGGAAGCCGCTCTACAAAATGATGTCCGAATACGAAAATCCCTCCTCGGCAAAGGCTTTGGAGCGCGGGCTTGACGAGGCGTTCGCGAAGTCGGCTGCGGGAATGTCGGCGGAATCGGGCGAAATTTTTGCGGCTCTCAAATCGGGCGGCGCGGAACGCGCAAAGGCAATCCGCGCGGCGTCCGAAAAATTCTGGAAGCCCTACGTTTCCGCGCTCGAACGCGAAGTTGCCGGCGCGTCGGCGGCGGGCACATCTTTTGCCCTCGCCGAAATTCTCGCGCGGCAGGAGGGGAAAATCGCCGACGCCGTGCGCGGTGAAATCGCCGAGCTTGGCAAAATCCGCAAGCTTACGTTTTCCGAAAAGAGCGCGTTGCGCAGAAACGCGGGCGAAATTCCGTCCGAAAAAATCGCCGAAGCCCTCGCCGTGTTGGAGGAAAACAACCGCGCCTACGAAACCCTGAGCGACGGCATAGCCGAGCTTCTCGGCCCGCGCGACTCCGCCGCCCGCGAACGCGCAAAGCTTCTGCGCCGCAAGTACGGGCAGACGCGCCTCGACAACGCCCGCGCGGTTCTTGAAAATTCCGTGGACACAATCACGGTTCGCGGGCGCGACGCTTCGGGGGCGGAGTTCCTCAAACGCGTTTCGGCGGCTGAGTATTTCCGCGGCACGCCCGTCGAAAAAATCGTTGCGTATGTGGACGGAAATTTCGACGCCATGTTGCGCCCGCACTTCGCCCTCTACTTGGGATTCCTTTTCGACGACCCCTACGATTCAAACATCTTCGGCGGAATATTCCCGATGATTTTGGGCACGTTCTACCTCACTTTCGGCTCGATGCTGATAGCCGCTCCCCTCGGAATAATCGCCGCGATATACTTTGCCGAATACGCGCGGAACGGGCGCGTAGCCTCCGTTTTGCGCATGTGCGTGGGCACTCTCGCGGGCGTTCCGTCGATAGTGTTCGGTCTGTTCGGCTTGGCGTTTTTAATCAACACCGTGAAAGTGTCTGAAAGCAAGAGCGTGCTCGCGGGCGCGATAACCCTCGCGCTCCTGATTCTGCCCACAATCATCAGAAGCTGCGAGGAGGCTTTGAAGGCCGTTCCAAACTCGTACCGCGAGGCGGCTCTCGGTCTGGGCGCGGGCAAGTGGCGCGCGATATGCACGGTGATTCTTCCCGCCGCGCTGCCCTCGATGCTCACGGGCATAATCATCTCGATGGGACGCGCCGCGGGCGAAACCGCGCCGATTATTTTCACCGCCGCCACGAGCACGGGCGCGGCTCTCGCCCTTAACGAAGTGTTCACGCAGGCTACTCCCGCGCTGCCGTGGAACATCTACAATATTTGTTCGGAACACGAAATGGCAGAGCGCGTCGCGCACGTCCAGTACGGAATGGTGCTCACGCTCATATCGATAGTCCTGCTTCTCAACGGGGTCGCGATATGGGTCAGGGCGCGCATGAGGAGCAAAATGAAATCATGACGCAAACATACAACGAAGAAAAAACAAAAGTGGAAAACAGCATAAAAATTCCAGCCGAAGCCCCCGAACGGAGCGACTTTGCCGTCGCCGCCAGAAATTTCTCCGTCTACTACGGAAAATTCCACGCGGTAAAAAACGTCGACGTCGAATTCGAGCGCGGCAAGGTGACGGCGATAATCGGACCGAGCGGCTGCGGAAAAAGCACCTTTTTGCGTTGCATAAACCGCATGAACGACCTCGTTGCCGGCTGCCGCACGACGGGGCTTCTTTCGCTCGACGGCGTGGACATCTACCACAAACGCCTCGACGTTACCGAGCTTAGGCGGCGCGTCGGCATGGTTTTCCAGCGTCCGAATCCGTTTCCGAAGAGCATTTACGACAACGTCGCCTACGGCGTGCGCCTCAAAGGCGGAGTGTCGAAGAGCGAGCTTGACGGAATCGTCGAAACCTCCCTGCGCCGCGCCGCCCTTTGGGACGAGGTGAAGGACAGGCTTCGCTCCAACGCGCTGGGAATGTCGGGCGGACAGCAGCAGAGGCTTTGCATTGCCCGCGCCCTTGCGGTAAGCCCCGAGGTGCTTCTCATGGACGAGCCGTGCAGCGCCCTCGACCCCAAATCGACCGCGAGAATCGAAGACCTCATCGGCGAGCTTTCGGGCGACTACACAATCGCAATCGTCACCCACAACATGCAGCAGGCCGCGCGCGTCTCCGATTTCACCGCCTTTTTCTACGAAGGCTCTCTCGTGGAATACGGCGCGACCGACAGGCTCTTTACTAATCCAAAAAACAAGGCAACAAACGACTACATAACGGGGAGGTTCGGTTGAAATGAACAGCCATCTCAGACACGATTTAAAGCAACTCAAAGACCGCCTCCTCAAAGTGGCGATTGCCGTGGAGGAAAACGTGCGCAAAAGCGTCCGCGCCATTACCGAGCTTTCCGAGCCGCTCGCCCGCGAGGTCGTTTCGGCGGACGCGGGAATCGACAAAATGGAGGTCGATACCGAGGAGGAGTGCCTTAAAATTCTCGCGCTCCACCAGCCCGTGGCAAGCGACCTGCGCTTTGTCGTGACGGTTCTTAAAATCAACAACGAGCTTGAACACATCGGGGACGTCGCCGCGAACGTTGCGAAGCGGGCAATCATGCTCAAAGCCCAGCCGAAAATCGAAATCCCGTTCGACTTGGACAAAATGGCGTCGCGCACAATCTACATGCTCAGAAGCAGTATCGACGCGTTCCTCAGGGGCGACGAGCTTCTTGCAATCGGCGTCTGCGAGGACGACGAAATTGTGGACTCCGAAAACCGCAGGTGCTACGGCGCGGTCGAGCGCGGCGTGAAATCCGCCCCCGAAACCGCGATGGCTGAAATCAACTACCTGCTTGTCTCGAAGTGCTTCGAGCGCATCGCCGACCTTTGCACGAACATTGCCGAAGACGTAATCTACATGAAGCACAGCATAATCGTTCGCCACAACGTCAAGGCTGCGGCTGAGGAAATCAGAAACGGCGACGCGTAGCGTTTCCGCGCGGCGCGCCGGCGGCATGCCGATTTCACCCCCGCTGCCTTTCGAATGCCGCTTGCGAATTGCCGAAACAAAAAAGCTCCCGTTTGCGCGGGAGCTTTTTGCGTTTGCTATTTTATGATTGCCTTGACCGCCACGGGGAAGTGGTCGGAGGGGTATTCGGCGGTTTTCGACTTGGGGTTCGCCCGCTTTTTTGCGTCGAAGCGGCAAGCCTTGTCGGAGACGACTTCGTACGAGAGAATGTCTATTCCCTTTGTCGGCAAAATGTAGTCTATTCTGTCGGTTGCGGGAGTTCCGGTGAAGTCGTGGAAAGTGCCGCTCGGGCCGTAGGGCTGCGTCTTGGAAAGCTTGCGCGAATCGAGCAGAAGCCCGTCGGAGAGGATAATTTTCATGGGTTCGTCGGATTCGAGCGCGTTGTAGTCGCCAACGCAGACGGCGGGCGCGTCCTTTGCGATTTCGCGCACCTTTTTCAGCAGAAGCTTTGCCGATTCCGCCCGCGCGACTTTCCCGATGTGGTCGAAGTGCAGACTGAAAAAGTAGAGTTGCGCCCCCGTGAGCTTGTCGCGGAATTTGCCCCAAGTGCAGACGCGCTTGCACATGGCGTCCCAGCCCTTGACGGGTTTTTCGGGCGTTTCGGCAAACCAGAAATCGCCGCGGTCGAGCACTTCGAAACGCGCGGGGTTGTAGAATATCGCCGAGTGCTCGCCGCCCGACTTTCCGTCGTCGCGCCCAGCTCCGAAATACTTGTAGCCCGTGGTTTTTGCGATGTCGTCGAGCTGGTGCTTGAAGCCCTCCTGAGTGCCGAAAATGTCGAAGTTATGCGCAAGGACAAGCCTCCCGACGGAGTCCTTTCTGTCCTGCCACATGTTCGAGTCGGGCTTGGGCGCGAGGCGCAGGTTGAATGTCGCCAATGTGGTCGCAAGTTCGGGCTTTTTTTCGAAAGAATTGCATGCCGTCAAAAGAAACGGCAGGCACAACACCATATATATAATTTTTTTCATACGAAAAAACATATATGCTTCCGAATGAAAATTAGTCAAATTTATAAAACCGCCCGCCGCGGGACGCGTTTTTTTGCGGGGAATTTATTGCCCAAAACGGCAGAAAAAATTTGCAATGCGCGGGGGGCTTTGCTTAAATCGTGCGCTATGAAAAAAATCGCGTCAATCATGTGCCTGTGCGCCGCCGTTTTCGGGGCGGACGGGCTTTGCGCCCAACAGCAGGATTCCGTCCCGCAGTTGAAGGCGAAAATCGCGGCGTTGGAAACGCAAATCGCCGACGACGCAGGCGTAATTTCGGCTCTGCGCACGGAAATACGTTCGCTCAAAAAGGAAATCCGCAAAATGAAGCGCGACGCCGTCGCGGCAACGGTTGCGGCGTCCGACGTCAAAAAGGCGTCGGCGAAACAGGCGGCGGGCGAATCGGCTTCGTCCAAGTCGACGCCGCGCGAGGCATACGCGGACACCGTGAAATCGGCGTCGCAGTCGAAAGTGGAATCGCAGAGCGCAACCCGCAAACCCGCAGAGTCGAGCATTTGGGACCACATGTTCCCGTTCTAAGATAAATTTAAGCAAACTACAAAATGTCAGAAAAAGACTTCAAAGACACCCTCAACCTTCCCAACACAAAGTTCCCCATGCGCGGCGACCTCGTAAAACGCGAACCCGCGCGCATCGAACACTGGAAGAAGTCCGACCTCTACGGGCGCATTCAGAAAAAGAACGCCGGACACCCCAAATTCGTCCTCCACGACGGCCCTCCGTTCACGAACGGCGACGTCCACATCGGCACCGCTCTCAACAAGATTTTGAAGGACGTAATTCTGCGCTACAAGTCTCTCAAAGGCTTCGCCACGCCCTACGTTCCCGGTTGGGACTGCCACGGGCTGCCCATCGAGCACAAGGTCGTTAAAATGCTGCGCGAGCAGAAGCGCGACGTCGATACCGCCCAGCTCCGCGAGGAATGCGCAAATTTCTCTTCCGAATTTATCGAAAAACAGCGCAGACAGTTCCTGCGCCTCGGCATTCTCGCCGACTGGGAGCACGAGTACAAAACCAAGAACCCCGCGTACGAGGCTGACATTCTCCGCACGTTCTCGGCGTTCGTCGAAAAGGGAATGGTCTACCGCAGCAAGAAGCCCGTGTACTGGTCGATTCCGTGCGCGACGGCTCTGGCGGAGGCGGAAATCGAATACAAGGACCACACAAGCTCGTCGATTTGGGTTGCGTTCAAGCTCGACGAAGAGTCGAACAAAAAGCTCGGGCTCGAAAACGCCGAAGCCGTAATCTGGACTACAACCCCGTGGACAATGCCCTCGAACTTGGCGATGGCGGTAAACCCCGACATCGAATACGTTTCGGTTTCGGCAAACGGCAGAACTTTCATTGTGTGCGAGGCTCTGGCGGAAAACTTCGTGTCGTCGGTGGGGCTCGAAAACGCGGAAATCAAAAAGCTTTGCAAAGGCTCGGAGCTGGAAGGCGCAAAGGGCTTCCACCCATTCATGAACCGCAAAAGCCCCATTGTCTGCGCCCGCTATGTAACGACGGATTCGGGCACGGGCATTGTGCACATCGCCCCCGGACACGGCCTCGAAGACTATCAGGTAGGGCTTGACTACAAGCTCGACATCTACTCGCCGCTCGACGACAACGGCTGCTATGTGGACGACGGACAGATTCCCGCCGAGCTTGTCGGTTTGAGCGTGCTCGAAAACGACGCTGGCAGAAGCGCGGCAAACGGCAAGGTTCTCGAAATTCTCGACCGCTGCGGCGCGCTGCTGAAAATCGCGAAAATTTCGCACCAATACCCGCACTGCTGGCGTTCGAAGACGCCCGTCATCTTCCGCGCAATGGACCAGTGGTTCGTCGCGCTCGACAAGGACGGACTGCGCCAACGCGCCCTCGACGAAATCTCGAACGTCTCGTGGGTGCCCGAACGCGGCGAAAACAGAATACGCGGCGCGGTAGAGTCGCGCCCCGACTGGTGCATTTCGCGCCAACGCTCGTGGGGTGTGCCGATTCCCGCGTTCTACGACGAAAACGGCGGCGCGTATCTCGACGCCGGCGTAATCCGCGGAATTGCCGACAAGGTCGAAAAGCTCGGCACGAATTTCTGGTACAACGCAAGCGAGGCGGAAATCCTCGACGGCATAAAACTGCCCGAAGGCTGGGACGTCTCCAAGCTCCGCAAGGGCGCGGACACTCTCGACGTCTGGATTGACTCCGGTTCGAGCCACGCCGCGGTTCTCGCGCGGAATCCCGACTTGGCTTGGCCCGCCGACCTCTACTTTGAAGGCTCCGACCAGCACAGGGGCTGGTTCCAAAGCTCGCTGTGGACGGCGGTTGCCACGCGCGGAAAAGCTCCGTACAAAAAGGTCATCACGCACGGGTTTATCGTAGACCAAAACAGAAAGAAAATCTCCAAGAGCGACGGCAAGCCGCACACCGCCGACATGTACGTCGGCAAGTGGGGCGCGGACATTATCCGCATGTGGATTAGCTCCGTGGACTACCAGAACGACATTCCGATTTCCGACGACATTCTCTCGCACATCGCAAACGCCTACCGCGGTTTCCGAAACACGATTATGTACCAGCTCGGCAACCTTTACGACTTCGACCGCGCCAAGGACACCGTTGCGCCCGAAAAGCTCGACGCGCTCGACAAGTGGGCGATTTACAAGGCGGCGCAATTCGTGGACGAAGCCGAAAAGGCGTACGACGCCTACGAATTCCACAAGGTCTACAAGCTCATCGACAATTTCTGCGGAGTCACGCTCTCGAGAGTCTACCACGACATTCTCAAGGACAGACTCTACACCTACGCAGCACACTCGCCCGAACGCCGCTCCTCGCAGACGGCAATCGACATCATAAGCGACGCGCTCATCAAGGTCGCCGCCCCGATTCTCACGTTCACG
>DHMA01000129.1 GCA_002405555.1 Opitutia bacterium UBA4654 | reverse complement strand
TGCCGTTGTTTTGCGGAAAGAGAATCGGGATTATAGACTTGAAATAGTCGCGCTTTGCAACGTACAGCATGCCCTTGCTTTCCACGACCGCGTGCCCGAGCCAGACCGTGATTCCGTTCAAGTCCATCGCGCGGGAGTTCGTTTCGAAAGTCATGCGCGACGTCTTCCCGAACACCGTCTGCGACTTTTTCGCGACCGTTGTTTTGTAGCGCATTCCGCAGAGCTGCGCCAGTTTCGAAACGGGTATGTATTCTACGTTTTTTACCCACAACGCGCGCGCGTTCGGAACTGCGAATGCGATACCGAACAGCGCCGCAAAAAATCCGCGTCGTGAGAGCATTTTGCTATTCTTCCGAATCGGAGTCGTCCTCGGCGACTTCGTCGTTTTCGCCCGAATATTTCAGCTTGCGCTGCTTTTGCGGGACGGGCGACACCGAGACGCTTATGTTGCGCCCCATGAGTTTGGGTTCGGCGTCGGGGTGCCCCATGTGCGAAAGTTCCGCGAGGGCGCGTTTTACGGCGTCGAAAGCCTTGTCCTTGAATTCCATTTCGCGCCCCCTCATCATCAGGGTGATTTTGAGCTTGTTGCCCTGAAAGAGGAATTTTTCGGCGTTGCGGATTTTCGTCATGAAGTCGTTCTGCTCAATCATGGGGCGGAGTTTAATCTCCTTGACTTTAACCGCCACGGTCTTGTGCGACTTCTGTTTTTTAGCCTCCTCGTACATGTATTTGCCGTAGTCGAGAATGCGGCAAACGGGCGGTTCGGCGTTGGGGGACACTTCGAGCAGGTCAAGCCCCGCGCGGCGGGCAATCGCGAGCGCGTCGTAGGGCGACATGATTCCGAGCATTGCGCCGTCGGGCCCAATCACCCTGATTTTCGGCGCTCTTATTCTTTCGTTTCTTCTCGGGCCGAAGTTTTTGCCGCCCTTGAAATTGCGTCTGTCTCCGCCCCTGTAAGGTATGTTTGTTGCCATTAATTTATATATCGGTATATTTTTTGTTGACTTCCGACAAGTAAAGCGGAGTCCTCTAAAAACTTCAATCTTTTAATAGTATCAGTCCGAATTTTTTATGCGTTCCACTTTTGCGCCGAGCGAGACGAGCTTTTTGTCTATCGAGTCGTAGCCTCTGTCGAGGTGGTATATGCGGCTGATGAGCGTTTCGCCCTTGGCGGCGAGTGCCGCTATCACGAGAGCCGCGCTCGCCCTCAGGTCGGACGCCATCACGGGCGCGCCCGAAAGCTTCGTCTTCCCGCTGATGATTGCGCTTGGCCCCTCCCTTACGATGTTCGCGCCCATTCGGCAAAGCTCCGGGACGTGCATGAAGCGTTCGGGGTAGATGCGTTCGGTGATTACCGAAATTCCGTCCGCCTGCGTCATGAGGGCGCAGAGTTGCGCCTGCAAGTCGGTCGGGAAGCCTGGGTAGGGGAGTGTCGTGCATTCCACGGGTTTGAGCTTGATTTTCGACGCGTCCACGTATATCGACGACGGGCTTTTGATTTCGAACGGGCATTCCGCGCGTTCGAGAATGTCGAGGAACGACCCCAAATATTTTTTCTGCGCCCCCTTTACGAGCACCTTGCCCTTTGCCGCCGCCGCGAGGGCAATCCAAGTGCCCGCTTCGATTCTGTCGGGCAAAACGCTGTGCTCCGTTCCGCCGAGTTTGGGCACGCCCGTAATCGTCACCGTAGGCGACCCCGCGCCGTCGATGATTGCGCCCATGCCCGTGAGCATTTTGCACATGTCGGCGACTTCGGGTTCGCACGCGGCGTTTTCAATCACCGTAGTTCCCGGGGCGAGCACCGCCGCCATGATGATGTTTGCCGTTCCCGTCACAGTGCTGCCGAAGCGTCCGCCCAGATACATTTGCGCCCCGCGCATTTTGCGGGCGTCCACGCAGATGAAGCCCTTGTCGATTTCCACGTTGCAGCCGAGCGCGCGAAGCCCCTTGATGTGCAGGTCTACGGGTCTTGCGCCGATGACGCAGCCCCCCGGAAGCGACACTTCCGCCTTGCGCAGTCTTGCGGTGAGCGGCCCCAGCAGGCAGATGCTTGCGCGCATTTTTCTGACAAGCTCGTAGGGCGCGACGTGCGAAATGTTCTTTGCCTGAATTTCCCAGACGCCCTTTGCGGGGTTCGAGACCTCCGCGCCCATCGCCGCGACGATTTCCGCCATGAAGCGCACGTCGGAGAGGTCGGGCACGTTTTTGAGAACGCATTTCTGGTCGGTGAGCAGGGTTGCCGCAAAAATCGGCAGGCACGCGTTTTTTGCGCCCGCCACGGAGACCTCGCCTTCGAGGTGCGAGCCGCCTTTAATCAAAAGAGAATCCATAGTATTTTTTTGTTTCGTTTAAAATCCGTTTCGCGCATTTGCGAATGGCGCGATGATTTGTCCAAACGCCGATTTTTGCAAGCGCAAAATGAAAAATCCGCGCCGATTTTCCGCTGGGTATTTTGTTTGACTTGTTTACTTTGTGTTGGAATATCGATTGCGATGAAACTTCTATGTCTTGTTTTTCCGTTGTCGCTTCTGCTTTTCGGTTGCGGAAGCGTCGAATCTCCGAAGTCCGCCGAGTTCACCGTGGCGAGTTTTAACGTCGGCTTTTGCAAAGACCCTTCCGACGTCGTCAGGTGGAACGCCCGCAAAAATCTCATAATGCCTCTTGTTGAATTCCACGGTTTCGACATCGTCGGAATGCAGGAGCCGATGGGCTTTCAGGTTGACTATCTTGCCGCGCAGTCCGGCAAATACGCCGTCGCGGGGCAAATTGTCCGCAACCTGACCCTCGCCGAAGTTTCCGTAAAATCCGCGGCGAAAAATATCGACAATATGCTGCGCAACATGAACAACCCCATTTTCTATCGGCGCGACAAGTTCGAGCTTCTCGATTCGGGCAAGTTCTATTTTTCCGAAACGCCCGACAAGGCGGAACGCGGCTTCGGCAGGCAGTTCGATTCCATACGCTCCTGCGTTTGGGCTAAATTCCGCCACACGGAGTCGGGGCGCGAGTTCCACTTTTTCAACATACACCTTTGCGTGGAAAAATACGCCGAATGGCACAAGCCGTCCGCCGAACTGCTCGTGAAAAAAATCCGCGAAATCGCGGGCGAGGGCACGTTTTTCGTTTCGGGCGACTTCAACGAAACGCGCAGCCAGCCCGCGTCGCTTGTCATGCGCGGAAGCGCAATCGCAAAGGACGCCCGCGAAAATTCCCTTTCCAAGCCCTACGGCACAACGCGCTCCACGTTCAACAACTACAAGAATATTTCGGCGGGCGATATGCCGATAGATTTCATCTACGTTTCGAACGACGTGGACGTCCTGAACTTCGGCACATACACCGACCATGTTGACGGGCTTGTGCCGTCGGACCACTATCCGATTTCCGCGAAAGTCCTCCTGAAATAAATCCGCGTAAACAAATCCGCGCGCGCCGTTCGAAAGCGGCGGTTGCCGATTTTTTCGCATGCGGCTTTTCGGGCAGGCTTTTTGAAAAAACGCGCGGGCGCAAAAAAATCCGCCCTCCGAATTTGTCGTCCCAATCGGGCGGTTCTGTTTCGGAGCGCGGATTTTCGCTTTTTTCGCTTGCGCTATTTTTGTTCGGCGTCGTTCGCCGTCGCGGCTTCCGCCGCCGCCTTTGCCGCCTCTTTCGCGGCGCGTTCCGCGGCTTCGGCCTCTTTTGCCTTTTGCCAAAGTTCGGCGTAGTTCGGGAAGGGCGGGTAGATGAACGGCTCGACGAACACCGCGCGTTTCTTTTCGGTGTCGATGTCGATGATTACCGCGCAGATTCTGTCGTCGCCCTCAGCCATTACGAACGGGCGCGGGCGTCCGTCGATGAATTTTTGCAGAATCGGCTCCCACTTGCGGCCGAGGCACGAGTGCCACGGGCCCGTCATGCCCGCGTCCGAAAGGAAGCCAAGCCCCTTGGGGAAAATGCGGGCGTCGTTTGTGGGAATGTGCGTGTGCGTTCCCACGACCGCCTGCGCCCTGCCGTCGAGGTGCCACGCCATGGAGACCTTTTCGGAGGTCGTTTCCGCGTGGAAGTCGAGGAACACGGCGTCGCAAAGCGGCGCGACTTTTTCGTACATGCGCGACGCCGCCGCAAACGGGCAGTCCGACTTTATTTTCATCAGAGTCTGCCCCAGCAGGCTGAACACGCCGAGTTTCATTCCGTTTTTTTCGACTACGACAAAGTCGCGCCCGGGGTTGCTGTGCGGCACGTTAGCGGGGCGGCAGAGCCTGTCGAGCGAGGCTATTTCGCCCTCGAAGCAGCGTTGGTCCCAAATATGGTCGCCGAGCGTAATCACGTCGATGCCCGCGCGGTACAGCTCTTCGGCCATGTTTTTTGTTATGCCGTTGCCGCCCGCGGAGTTTTCGCCGTTCGCGATTACGAAGTCCACTCCGAGCCTCTCCCTGATTGAGGGGAGGTTTTCGGTGAGGATTTTCCTGCCCGGTTTGCCTACGATGTCGCCTATGAAAAAAACGCGCATCGTTATTTAAGCAGTCCGAGTTCCTTGCAGAGGTCGGTCATGTCTGCGATTGCGCCCGCCTTTGAGAGTTCGGGCGGAATCGGGACGATAAGTCCCTTCTTCGAGTAGAAGTCTACGAGCGGGAGAGTCGTGGAGCGGAACACGTCGAGGCGTTTCTTGACGGTTTCGGGTTTGTCGTCGTCGCGCGTGTAGAGTTTGCCGCCGCATTTGTCGCAGACGCCTTCGACTTTCGGGGGTGTGAAAACTTTGTGGTAGGGCGCTTGGCACTTTTCGCAAACCATTCTGCCCGAAATTCTCTTCACGATTTCCTCGTCGGGAACGTCGAGGTAGACGACCGCCGCGATTTCGCGACCCATTTCCGCTAGCATTTTGTCGAGCATTTCCGCCTGTTTGATTGTGCGCGGGAAGCCGTCGAGCACAAAGCCCTTTTCGGTGTCGGGCTGCATGAGGCGGTCTTTTACCATCGCCGCAGTTACGTCGTCGGGTACGAGTTCGCCCTTGTCCATGTAGGATTTTGCGAGCTTGCCGAGGGGCGTGCCGTTTTTGAGGTTATTGCGGAAGAGGTCGCCCGTTGCGACCTGCACAATACCCAGAACTTCGCAGATGGCGACCGCGCGCGTTCCTTTGCCGCTGCCCGGTGCGCCCAACATTATGAGGTTTGCTTTCTTCATTTTTTGTCGAAATAAGATTTATAAGTTTGAAAACATTCGCGGAATCGGCAAGCATTTTCGGCATGGCGGACGAAGAAATTAGGGAATCAATCTGCGGGCTTTGGTGCGACGGCGCAAACGTCCACCTCAGTCTGCGCGACGAATCGGGCGCGCGGCGCAACGCGTGCGTGAAGTTCGACCCGTTCATGTGGTCGGCGTCGGGCGCGGAATGCGCCTACGCAAGCGCGGAGCTTCTCTCGCGCCCCGCGGGCGGAGTGCCGCCGACGCCGCTCGACTCGCTGCTGTTCTTCGAGTCCGTCGCCGATATGGACAAGTATTTCAAGTCGCGCGACAAGTCCCTGCCGTCCGACAGAATTTCGTGCGTGGAAAACCAGTTTCTGACCGCCCGCGGGCTGCGCATGTTTGCGGGAATGCGCTTTTCAGACCTGCGCCGCATGCAGCTTGACATCGAAGTTGTCTGCGAGGGCGGCGGCTTCCCGTCGGCGTCCCGCGCGGGCGACAGGATAATCGCCGTCGGAATTTCGGGCGGGGGCGGCGAAAAAATCATCGAGTTGGAGGACTTCACCGACGACGCCGAGCGCAAACTTCTCGAAACCCTCCGCGCCGAAATTCTCGCCCGCGACCCCGACACAATCGAGGGGCACAACATTTTCAAGTTCGACATTCCCTACATCGCCGAGCGTTCCAAGCGGCTGAAAATTCCGCTCGGCTGGGGGCGTTTCGGCGGGAGCGTCGCGTTCCGCAAAAGCAGGCTCACGATTGCCGAGCGCACTTTCGCCTACACGCGCTGCGACATCGCGGGGCGGACTGTTGTCGACACCCTTCCGCTCGTCCAGCTCTACGACATCGGCGCGCGCGAAATGGTTTCGTACACGCTAAAAGAGTCGGCAATACACTTCGGCATAAGCGACAAATCCACGCGCACATACATTCGCGGCGGCGACATCGGCGAAGTGTTCAAGACCGACAGAAAGACTTTCCGCGCCTACCTTTCCGACGATCTCCGAGAGACCGCGGGGATTGCCGCAAAGCTTTTGCCCACATACGTCGCGCAGGTTTCGAACTTCCCGATGACATTGCAGGAGTGTCTTCTGCGCGGTTCGGGCATGAAGGTTGAGAGCGTGTTTTTGGAAAGGTATTTTGCGGCGCGGGCGGCGATTCCGCTGCCGTCGTCGGGCGGCTACATTTAGGGCGCGCTCCCGGAGTCTTTCGAGACGGGCGTTTTCAAAAACGTGCTCCACTACGACGTTGCCTCGCTGTATCCGAGCCTTATGCTCGTGCTCGGCAAATGCCCGCGCAACGACTATCTCGGCGTGTTTTTGGACGAGCTGCGCTCGCTCCGCGAATACCGCCTGAAATACAAAAAGCTCGCCCGCGAAACCGCCGACGAATCGCTGCGGCGCGAGTACGACGCCCGCCAGAAAAGCTTTAAAATCCTCATCAACTCGTTTTACGGATACCTCGGCCTTTCGACCGCCGCGTTCGGCGACTCCTCTCTTGCGGCGGAAATCACCGCAGCGGGGCGCGGGCTTCTCGTAAAGCTTGTGGACTTTTTCAAGTCGGCGGGTTGTACCGTTTTGGAGGCGGATACCGACGGCATATACATTTCCTCCGAAAAATATTTCGGCAAGCCGCTAGAGCTTCTGAAAGCCGCCGACGCCGTTCTGCCCGACGGCGTGGACTTGGAGTTCGACGGAAAATTCGACGCCATGCTCTGCTACAAGGCGAAAAACTACGCGCTTTTGCGGGACGGAAACATCACCGTGCGCGGCTCGGCATTCAGGAACAGGGCGACCGAGCCGTTCCTGCGCAAGCTTACGGAGGCTATGATTGCCGACAAGCTGTTCGGGCGCGACGGCGAATTGCCGCGCGAAATAGAACGCGCAAAAGACCTGATTCTTTCGGGGAATGCGCCTATCGAAGATTTGGCGAAGGGCGAGTATATAGGCAAGTCGCCCGCGCAGTATTCCGCCGACATCGCAAAGACGGGGCGCGGACGCCGCGCGGCTCTGGAAGCCGCCCTCATGATGAACCCCAGACCCGACGCGGGCGACAAGGTTCTCTACTACATGGCGCGCGGTGCTTCGCCGAAAGACCCCGACTGGAAACGCGCCCGCCCGATTTCCGCGTACGACCCCGCAAGCTCGCCCTACGACGCCGACTACTATGTGTCGAAAATCGACGACTGGCGCGAACGCTTCGCCGACATTTTCGGCGAAACCGTCGGGCAGGGCGAGCTGTTCTAAGCTCCGCTCCTCCGCCAGATTCCCTGCGCCGCGCCTTTGCTCTTGCCGTTCGCGGAGCGTTCCGCCGCCGCGCCATTGCCGACTGCGCACGCCGCGCCTTTCCTCCGCGCGGGTCTTTTATTATTCTTGATTTGGGGGGAATTTTTTAAGATATTTTAAACATGAAGATTTTGGAATACAAGTCGGCGGCATTCGCCGAAGAGTTGAAAAAGGCGTGCGAGTCCGCAAGCCTCCCGCAGGAGGCAAAGGACGCCGTGGCGTCGGTAATCGCCGATGTTCGGGCGAACGGCGACAAGGCGGTTCTTGCCTACACAAAAAAATTCGACGGCGTCGAATTGAAGTCGCTCAAAGTTTCGGAAGAGGAAATGAAGGCGGCGGCGAAAAAAGTTTCGGCGGCGGACAAACGCGCCATGCGCGAGGCAATCGCAAGCGTCAAAGCCTACCACCTCCACACCAAGCCGAAAAACTGGCGCGCGAGAAATCCGCAGGGCGCGAAAATCGGCGAAAATTTCTACCCGATTCGCCGCGTAGGGCTGTATATTCCGGGGGGAAGCGCGCCGCTCGTCTCGACCGTCGTAATGACGGCGACCCTCGCGAAAATCGCGGGCTGCCCCGAAATCTGCGTATGCACGCCGCCCGCCAAAGACGGCTCGGTAAACCCGCACATTTTGTGCGTGCTCGGCATTTTGGGCGTCAGGGAAATCTATAAAATCGGCGGGGCGCAGGCAATAGCGGCGATGGGAGTCGGCACCGAAAGCGTCGCTCCCGTAGAAAAGCTTTTCGGACCGGGGAACGCGTACGTCATAGAGGCGAAACGCCAGCTCTTCGGAAACGTCGGCGTAGACCTCCTCCCTGGGCCGAGCGAGGTTTTGATTGTCGCCGACGCCAAGGCTAACCCGCGCTACATCGCCGCAGACCTGCTCTCGCAGGCGGAACACGGCAGCGGTAAGGAAAAGATTTTCCTTGTGTGCACTTCGAAAAAGGTTGTCGAAGCCGCGCGCAAACAGATTGAGATTTTGTCGGCGTCGCTCTCCCGTGCGGAGAAGCTCAAAAAGATAATCGCCGACGGCTGCTACGTCGCGCTTGTGCCGAATTTGGCGGCGGCGGTCGAAGTGGCGAACTACGTCGCGCCCGAACACATGGAGTTGCAGGTTGAACAGCCCGAAAAGCTCGTGCCGCAAATCACGACGGCGGGCGCGATTCTCGTCGGCGAATACACTCCGACCGTTCTCGGCGACTTCACCGCTGGGCCGAGCCACACGCTTCCGACTGGGCGCACGGGCAGGTTCTCCGGCGGCTTGCAGCTTGTCGATTTCATGCGCCGCAGCTCCTATGTGGAGTACGACAAAAAGTCGATTGCCCGCGCAAGGGACGTCGTGGTGGCGTTCGGCAAAATGGAGTCTCTCGACGCCCACTATTCGAGCCTCCTCCAACGCCTGAAATAGCATGGACGCCGCCGACAAGGAAACACTCGGCAAACTAATCCGCAAGAACAAGCGTCTTGCGCGCGACCTCACGCGGATTGAGACCGTCTTCAACGCAATCCGCTCGGCGATAATCGTCGCCGACGCCGACGGCGAAATCCAGTTTGCCAACAGCTTTGCGGAGGACATTCTCGGTCTCGGCGAAACGCGCCCGTCGGTTTTCAAGCTCCTCCCCGGAATGGAGGAGGCCGTCGAGGAGGTCGCGCGGGGCGACAAAACCGTTCTGCGCGAATTCGAAATTTCGTATCCCGA
>DHMA01000217.1 GCA_002405555.1 Opitutia bacterium UBA4654 | reverse complement strand
ACGGGGTCGTCCTTCCACGCAAGCCCCGTGTAGGGGTTGATGTGGCAGAGCTGCTTGCGGGCGTGAGCCTCCCAGTCTTTGCGGGTTTTTTCGTCGCCCATGAGCATTTTCATTTTTGTTGAAAACCTCGCGTCCCAGCTTTTTCTCGACTCGTCGAACACGTTGTTTCCGATGAGCAGGTTGAGGTAGATGCCGTTCTTTTTCGCCTCGGCAATGAGGTAGTCGTAGAGGTCGAAGCCCTCGGCGAGCTTTGCGGGGTCGGACGAGCAGAGATAGTCGGACGTGTGGAAGCGCAGCAGGTTGTAGCCTTGCCGTTTTGCTATTCGGCAGAGTTTTTTGAGGTTCTCCTTTGTCTCCTGCACGTCTTTGCCGCGCTCGCCCGACAGATACCAGACCGTTCCGTGGAATTTAAGTTTTGCCTTCGGCTTCTTTTCGAACGCGAATTTGCCGCGCTTCGAGACAATCACCCTGCCGAATTTTCCCGCGGGCGCGTTGTCGAAATCCTTTGAGAGGTCGAGCGCGCTGCCCTCGGCTATTGCGATGTCGGAGACGTCGGTTTCGACCCATTCGGCGGAGGAGGGCACGAACTTGGGGTATTTTTCCGAAACGGAAATTCCCGCCACGACCCACGTCGCGATGTCGCACGTAGAAAGTTTTAGCGATTTAATCTGCTTCGGCTCTATTCTGATTCGGCTGAAATAGTATGCGGGCGCGGAGGCGTCGGAGGGACGCCAGATTTTTGCGTTTGCCCTTTCCTGCGGGCGCAGGGCGTTCATCACGTCTACGGCGTAGTCGAGCACGACCTCCTTTTTTTTGCCGTCGGCGTATGTTATTCCGATTTTCCCGATGCGCGTGTAGCGCACGTCGGGCGACTTCGTGCAGGTGTGCAGCAGGTTCAGCGACTCGCCCCTGACTTTCTGCCCGTCCAAGTTCAGCACTACTTCCCTAAGCCCAGTTTTCGACTTTTTGCATTCGAACGTGAGCACCGCCTTGCCGTTGTTGTTTTCTGGGCGGATAAGGTCGAACTTCTCGCCGTAGACCGTGTTTATTCCGTCCTTGTAGGCGGGTTTTAGGCTTACGCCGTCGTCGGTGAAGCCGCCCCTGCCGTCGCCCTTGATTCCGTTGTCGGCCAGTCCGAAATTGACCGCGTTTCTGATTGATATTGTCTGCGCGTGCGCCGCCGAGATGCCCGAAAGCATTGCCGCGGCGGCAGTCCAAATTAGGATTTTTTTTGTCATGTGTAGGTTGATTCTCTTTTTTAACAAGAGCGGTGTTTGTAGGCGCAAGATAGCATTGCAAAAACCGCCGCGCGTGTCAATATATTTTTGCGGTTTAGAAAGTTGTTTTTTGCGCAAAGCCGCGCTACTGGTATCTGCCAAATCCCTCCGCCTCGACGACCCAGCCGCGCGGGAATGCGCGGGACGTTTTCGAAAATTCCCGCTCCTCCATGCCGTCCCAGCCGCCCGCAAGCATGGCGACGGCCGCCAGAAATCCGCCGTTCGACGGGAAATAGGGGCATGGGCCGCCCGTCGCGACGCCGTGTTCGTCGAACTCGAAGTTTTTCGACGGATAGAGCAGGAAGTCCACCGCGGCGTTTGCGTCGCCCGTACGCGCCGCCGCCATTGCGAGCATGGGGAAGTCCCAGCCCCAGACTCTGTCGAAATTCCAGAGTTTGCGGATTTTCGCGAGCGTCGCCTTTGCGGTTTTTGCGTCCGCGCCGTCGCCGCGCAGCATGCCGAAAACGCCGATTAGCGCGGGGTGCTCGAAGTTGAATTTCTCCCACATTTTTTCTACGCCCTCGTGGAGGACGTACGCGCCGTCTTCGGTCGGCAGGGGCGCGAGCCTTTCGAGAACGTCGAGCCATTCGCGCGGCTTTTCCTCTCCGAGCCTCTCCTTCCATTTGAGCGCGGTCGCAAGCCCGTATCGCCAGTAGGAAAGCTCGAAAGTCGGGTTTCTTGTCTCGAACGGGTTTGTGTTTTCCGACACGGGCGTAAGCGGCGGGGGAAGCTCGAAGACGCCGCCGTTTTTCCGCGGGTACGACGCCAGAAATTCCGCCGTTTCGAAAACGGTGTCGCGCCATTTTTCGAGCGTCTCCGCCGACGGGTTCGCCCTGTAAATTTCCTCGGCAAAGTAAATCGGGTGCGGCTGTTGCCAAATCAGCGTCGCGTGGATTAGATGCGGCCACTCGGCGGGAATATTGCCCGTAGCCTTGCTCCACTTTGCGCCTTTGTATCCCTCGCGCTTGGCGCGTTCGCGCGCCTGCGGCAGGTATTTTTTGAAAACCTCCCACTGCTTTTGCGCAATTTCGCCGCGCCCCCACAGCCCGAAGTGGACGCTGTGCCACCAAATCATTTCGTAGTGGAATTTTCCGTACCAGCTGTTCGACAGCAGTCCGCTTTCCTGCGACGGCAGCGAGCCGCCCGAATTTATCCGCATGAGGTATTGCGAGAGCACCGCGCGGCGTTCGATTTCGCGGGCGCGGGGGTCGGCGGTTTTCGAGAGGTCGATTGCCGCGCCCGATAGCCAGTAGTTTTGCCACGCGCGGCGGCTTTCTGCGGCGGATTCTGCGAAGTCGAAGCCTCCCTTTGCGAAGCCAGACTTCGAGAAATTTGCGAACACCTCGATTTTCCCCT
>DHMA01000059.1 GCA_002405555.1 Opitutia bacterium UBA4654 | reverse complement strand
CAGAGCCTCTGCGCGAAAATTCCGAGCTTGACGCGGGTCTGCTTTTGAAAGACACGGGGGCGCGTTTGATTTTCTCGTGGGAGGAGAGGAAGTCGAAAAATCCGCCGTCGTCGCCCTCCCCGCCGAGTTGCGCGCCCGCCTTTTTTATCATGTCGTCGTTTGTAGAGCCGTTCGGGGTGCGCGAGTAGAATTTGTTGATTTCCGACATCGAGCGTTCGGAAATGGAGGAGTAATAGGCGTCGATTTCGCGCTGTTTGTCGGTGTCGCGCCGGTAGACGTCGATTTTCCCCGCGTATTTTTTCGAGAGGTTCACGTCGGAGTTTTTGAGGCTTGCGCGGGTTCCGCCCCCGCGCCAATCGCCCGTCATGCCGGAGTAGTCTTTTACGCCGAATTTTTTTGAGGCGTCGGGCGCGGTTTTGTCGAAAAAATACTCCGCCGCCGCGCCGTCGAGCCGCGCCGACTCGCCCTGAAAGCGCGACGTTTCGATTTTCGGCGAAAAGCTTTTGCCCATGTCGGCGCGTTCGCCCTGCATGCGCGACTTCTCCTCGCCGTAGCGGCTTTTGTCGCTCTGGTATTTGCGCGAATAGGAGTTCGACGCCTTTGTGAAGTCGTTGCTTCTCACGGCGAGGCACGGAAGCGCGAACGCCGCCGCCAGAACCGCGACTGCCGCAAATTTCTTCATTAAATCTTGACGCCGAAAATGTCGAGAATGCGCTGCAAGTCGTCGTTGCCGACGTAGGAAATTATGATTTTCCCGCGCTTCTGGTTGTGTTTGATTTCCACTTCCGCGTTCAGCTTCGACGATACCCTGTTCTGAATGTCGCGTATGACCGCGTTCTGCGCCACGACCGACGACGGCGACGTTGCGGAGATTCCGTCGGCGGCGGTTTTCATGCGCTTGACGGCGTCTTCGGCGGCGCGTACGTTGAGGTCGCCCTCGATGATTTTGCGGGCGAGAATCGTCTGTCTTACGGGGTCGTCCACGCCCATTATGACTTTGGCGTGCCCAAGCGAAAGCAGACCCTTCGAAATGTATCCGCGTATTTCTTCGGGAAGTTTCAGAAGCCTCAGCGAGTTCGCAATGCTCGAACGCGGCTTGCCCAGACGCTGCGAAGCCGCCTCCTGCGTCAGGTGGAAATTCTCCATCATGTTGAGGATACCACGCGCCTCTTCAATCGGGTTGAGGTCGGAGCGTTGGAGGTTTTCGATAAGCCCCTTCGCCGCGGCGGACGCGTCGCTTGCCGACTGCACGCACGCCACGACTTTCTTCATGCCCAAGCTGCGGCACGCCCGAAGGCGGCGTTCGCCCGCCAAAAGCTCGTAAGTGCCGTCTTTGAACTGGCGGACGAGCAGCGGCTGCAAAAGGCCTTCCGATGCAATCGAATCCGCAAGCTGTGAAATCTGTTCTTCGTCGAACTCCGCGCGAGCCTGATAGGGGCTGGGAATGATTTTATCTACGGCGATTTCGCTGAACAGTCCGTGGGAGGCTATTTTCACGTCTTTTGCGAGCGCGGACGGCGTTTGCGCGGCGACTTTGCGCGCGCCGCTGTCGGCGGCCTTTTTCGCGCCCGCCGAGATTATGGAGCTAAGCCCCCTGCCCAAAGATTTGCGTTGTATAGACATGTTCTTTATTTTTGCGGAATGAAGATTGATTCGCCGATGCGCAGGCCGCGGTTGGGGTCTTCTATTTTATTGGCGTCCTGAATCCACTTGATTTTCGAGTTGTTTGCGCGGGCGATTTTCCCCAAGGTGTCGCCCGATTTCACGGTGTAGGTAATGCCCATTTTGGGGTAGTCGTCGCCAAAAGTTGTGGGCATGGGAGCCTGCGGGCGCTGCCCTATCGCCTTGGCGAGTTTTTCGATTGCATCGTTCGTCTGCGACGCGAGGCTTTCGATGTCCTTTTTGACGAGTTTTATGATTTCGCGCTTCATCGCCTCGTTTTGCGAAGACACGTCCGAGCGCACCGACGCCACCTGCGAGCGAACCAAGTCGCTCGACGTGCTCGACGACTGCATTTGCCTGATTTTGCGTTCGAGAGCCTCGTTTTGGCGCGTGAGCTGTTCGACTTCGAGCCTGAGGTTGCCGACTTCGCGTTTCAAAAGAGCCATGTCCTGCTGCATGTCGCCGAGGGACTGCGAAAAGAGCGGCGTAGCCGCAACGAAAGCCGCCGACAGCGCGGCAGCGAGTGTAAAAGTCTTCATCATTTTATAAATTCGGTATTATTGTTTTGCGATTTCCCGCTATTTTTATCGCGCAAGCCGTCGGGTTCAAGCATATTTCCGCCGCAAACGCGCTTTTTTTGGGGCGCGGACGGAAACCCGCGCGACAATTTAGGCTTGCAAGTGTCAAATAAATCTAAATATTCGCCTTTTAAATACAACAATTAAGATTATTTATGTGCGGAATCACGGGATACATTGGGTGTCGGGACGCGACACCGATTCTTATTGAGGGACTCCTGAAGCTCGAATACCGCGGATACGACTCCGCCGGACTTGCGCTTCTCGACGACAAGGGAACGCTCGACGTCATGAAGAAAAAGGGGCGCGTCGCCGTCCTTGCGAAAGAGGTCGAAGAGCACCCGTTCTACGCGACCATGGGAATCAGCCACACACGCTGGGCAACCCACGGCGCGGTGACCGACACAAACGCGCACCCGCACGTTTCGAGCGACGGCAACTTTGCGATAGTCCACAACGGCATTATCGAAAACTACGAAAACATCAAAAAGTTCCTTATCGAAAAGGGCTACACGTTTAAAAGCCAGACCGACACCGAAGCGCTCGTCAACCTCATCGCCTACCACTACACAAACAGGACTTCCCCGAACGACAAAAACAGGTTTCTTGAAGCCGTCCGCAAGACGCTAAGGCACGTAGAGGGAACATACGGGTTCGCGGTAATAAGCAAGCTTGCCCCCAACGAAATGATTGCCGCCCGCAAGGGTTCGCCGCTTATCATAGGCGTCGGCAAGGACGAGTACCTTGTGTCGAGCGACGTTCTCGGTTTCGCGGGTCGCGCCACAAACGTAATCTACCTTGAAGACGGGCAAATCGCAAGCCTCACGCGCGACAACTGCGACATCATCACGACCGCAAACGCGCCCGTTGACGTCCGCATAAACGAAATCGACTGGGACTTGGAAAACGCCGACCTCGACGGCTTCAAAACCTACATGGAAAAGGAGATTTTCGAACAGCCCAAGTCGCTCAAAAACGCGATAAGGGGCAGAATCTCCGACGACCTTTCGACCGCCCGCCTCATCGGGCTTAACCTCACCCCCAACGAGCTTAGGCAGTTCGACCGCATTCTGTTCTGCGCCTGCGGAACGGCTTGGCACGCCTGCCTTGCGGCGGAATACCTCATCGAAAAATACGCCCGCATTCCCGTGGAGGTGGAATACGCAAGCGAATTCAGATACAAAAACGCGCCCATCGACAAAAACACGCTCGTATTCGTAATCAGCCAAAGCGGCGAAACGCTCGACACGCTCGAAGCGCTGCGCGAATCGCAGCGCAAGGGCTTCAAAACGCTGGCGATTACAAACTCGGTAGGCTCGACAATCTCGCGCGAGTCCGACGGCGGGCTGTACCAGTACGCGGGCAAAGAGGTTGGGGTTGCGTCCACAAAGGCGTTCACGTCGCAGGTAGCAATCTGCCTGCTAATCGCGCTCTACCTCGGCAGAATGCGCGACCTCTCGTTCGCGGAGGGGCGCGAAATCGTCAAGGCAATCGACGGGCTTCCCGACGCGGTAAACAGCGTGCTTGCGCAAGCCCCCGAAATCGAGAAAATCGCCGAAAAATACGCGCAGTTCGACGACTTCCTCTTCCTCGGCAGGCTCTCGGAATTTCCGATTGCCCTCGAAGGCGCGCTCAAACTCAAAGAAATTTCGTACATTCACGCGGAGGGCTACCCCGCCGCCGAAATGAAGCACGGACCGATTGCGCTGGTGTGCCCAGAGTGCCCGTCGGTAATGCTTGCAAACTCCGACGAAATCGCGCTGAAAATCGTCTCGAACGCGCAGGAAATCAAGGCGCGCAAAGGCCCGATTATCGTCGTGAGCGACCAGCCCAAGCTCTTCGAGGGAATCGCCGACGACATCATCGCCCTGCCGAAAGTGCACGAATCTGTGCGCGGAATTTTGGCGACAGTGCCCCTGCAACTGCTCGCCTACTACATCGCCCGCAAGCGCGGCTGCGACGTGGACAAGCCGCGCAACTTGGCGAAAGCGGTTACCGTGGAGTAGCCCGCCGAAGCGACGCGCTTCCCGCAAACCGCAAAAGAAAAGACCGCCCCGCGGAGGAAATCCGAAGGCGGTCTTTTTTTGTCCGCATGGCAAAGGCTGCGGGAAAAATTCCGCGCCTACAAATCGGCGGAATGGAATTCCACAAGGGAGTCTATCGGCGACTTTATCACGCGCCCTATCCTCACTCCCGTGCGCTCCGCGGCTCTTGCGAGGTTTTCCGAAAAACACGCGCCGACCGAGCCTACCGCGTTCATCGGGTACTTTGCGACATCGTAGCGCAGGACATTCCTGCGGATAAAAGACTCGAACTGCGAATCAACCATTTCGCAAATATACGGGTCGGACAAAAACTCCTCTATGAACGGCGAGAACGACGCAAGCCAGCGGTTGGGCATGGGACGTTTGTAGACGTTGTCGATAATCTTGAAATAGTCCAAGCCGAAGCGGCTGCGAAGCTCTGCGGAAACGCGTTCGGGAAGAAGATTGCGGATAAAGTCGGAAATCAGGCGTCTGCCGAGCGACGCCCCGCCGCCCTCGTCGCCCAAGATGAAGCCGCCGCCCACGTTGTTGTCGGTAATTTTTTCGCCGTCGTAAAAGCAGGAGTTCGACCCCGTGCCCATTATGCACGCAATGCCCGCCGAGTGTCCGCAAAGGGCGCGAGCCGCCCCAAGCTTGTCGGTCTCAACAAAAAACGAGCAGTTCGGAAAGTTGCGCCCGAACGCCGCAAGAAGCGCGGCGGTTGCCTCGTGCGACGCCGCCACTCCCGCGCTGTAAAAATAGATTTTTGAAACGTTCAAAACGTGCGGCTTGACGGTTTCGGCAAGGATTCCGTCGAGCATTTCGGGCGACTGGAATACGGGGTTTATGCCCTCGGTGCGCAAAATTTTCGGCTCGCCCGATTCGCCGAACGCGCGCCAGTCCGTCTTGGTAGTTCCGCTGTCTGCAATTAAAATCATCGCAACGACGGTTAAAAAAATTTCCGCGCGTGTCAAATTTTACCGCGCGGAATCGAAATAAAAGTCAAAATAGTTCAAATATATGCCGCGCCACGCTTCGGCAAAAAGCCGTCCGACGCCGAACCCGAAGTTCCACCGAACCGCCGCCCGACAATACCGGCGCAAAACGCGCCGCATGCCGTTTGCGGGAAACCGCGCGGAACGCCGCCGCTACGCCCGCTTCGGCGGGTAGAGCTTGAAATGCGACGAAAGCACATACGCCTCTACGGGCAAGCCCTCGTCGTCGTGCGACTTGTTGCCCGTCATTTCGGGGGTAATGCCTGATGTGTGCCCGAAAAATAG
>DHMA01000119.1:19522-39539 GCA_002405555.1 Opitutia bacterium UBA4654 | reverse complement strand
GCAGGCTAGCAGCCTGCACGGCAACAGAGGGGGCTGCCGCCCCCAAAAGGCGGTTTTCGCTACCACGAAAACTCCCGCCTGTCCCCCCGCTGGGCACGGGTGCGAGTCGCCCCCCCCGTTGGAGCTTCGGCAGGCTGGCAGCCTGCACGGCGTCGGAGCTTCGCTCCTTATAGTTGTTATGCGACCGACAGGCAGCCTGTACGGCAACGGAGCTTCGCTCCTTTCGGTGATGATTCGCGGCAAGTATACTTGCCGCTTTTCCCGACAACTTCGCATTGCTTTGCAATGGCTTTGCGTTGGATAAACCGAAAAGGAAGAAAAGCAAATACGGCAAAGACGCAAAAATACGGAAAGAAAAAATAGGTAAAAAAAGCTTCTTGACAAAAGCGCGGCAAACCGTAGTGTTCATATCTTTAATAAATTTCAAAGAGGTAATCTACCATGGGACAACCAAAACGCAAACAATCTAAACAGCGCACGCGTATCCGCCGCGCCGCAAACCATTACGAACTTCCCCAGTTCGCAAAAGACCCGACGGACGGCTCCATCTGCATGTCGCACAGGGTTAACCCCTCCAACGGTATGTACCGCGGCAAGCAGGTAATCAGCGTTAAAGTTTAGTTCTTAAAGTCGATAGGCTTTTTTCATCGTAATGCGGGATTTATTTTAATTAATAACTCCCGCGTTTTCTTTAATCGGGGGTCGCGTTTTCGAGCTTCGTTTTGCAAAACTCTTTCCTTTTTCGGGAAAAGCGCGATCGGCTTTTGGGGTTGACTATTCGGCGTTTTTAGCCGAAACTTCCAGCCGATTTTTTCGCAGAAAATCAACACGTCATTTTCGATGAGCAACTCAATCCCAACAATAGCCGTAGACGTCATGGGCTCCGACCTCGGTCCCGAAGAATTGATTATCGGCGTCCGTCAGGCACTTTCCTCCGACAAGAGCGACTTCCGCATTATCGTTGTCGGAGACGACAAGGTTATTTCGCCGTTGCTCGTCCGCCACGACGTTCTCAAAGACAACCGCGTGCAGGTCTACAACGCCTCGGAAGTCATTGAAATGGACGAAAAGCCCATTCAGGCAATGAAAACCAAGCGCGACTCCTCCATGATGCGCGCGATAGACCTCGTGAAAATCGGCACTGCCGACGCCGTTCTCAGCTGCGGAAACACGGGCGCTCTCATGGCGGGCGGCACTATCAGACTCCGTACGATGGACGGCATTGAACGCCCCGCGCTCGGCACGGTTATCCCCGGAAAGTTCAAAAATTTCATAATGATTGACGTCGGCGCGGCGCCCGACCCGAAGCCCGAAAGCCTTGTGGACAACGCCATTTTGGGCGCAAACTACGCGCACGTGGCTCTCGGAATAAAAAATCCGCGCGTTGGGCTGCTTAGCAACGGCACGGAAGACTGCAAGGGCAACAGCCTTGTCCAGACCGCGCACAGGCTTTTCAAGGCGCAGGAGGGCGTTATAAACTACGGCGGGCTTATCGAAGGCTTCGGGCTTTTCGACGGCGAGTTCGACGTTGTCGTATGCGACGGATTCACGGGAAATGTCGTGCTGAAATCGCTCGAAAGCTCGGTCAGAATGTTCAAGGACATTCTCAAAGAGGAAATCATGCGCTCGTGGGTCTACAAGCTCGGCATTCTGATTGCCCGCGGGGCTTTCAAAAATTTGAAAAAACGCCTGCCCATCGACAAATTTTCGGGCGCGCCCCTGCTCGGTCTGAACGGGCTTGTGGTCAAGGCGCACGGGTCGAGCAACCGCAAGCAGATTGCGGGGGCGATAGAAATCACGCTGCGCTGCCTGCGCAAACACATGCAGTCGCGCATTAAGGAGGACGTTTCGCGCCTCAAAGAAATCGTCGAAAAGAACAAGGAGACCGCCCGCGAGCGCGAGCGCAAGTCGGCGGAAGAGCACAACACGGCGGGCTGAAAAAATCCGCGGGGAGGCTACAAATGTTTTAAGTCTTCCCCTTAGAAAACGCGGCACTGCCGCAAAAAACATCGGACCAAATTTTATCTGAAAGCGACATGAATTTCAAAAAGCCAAACTCCATCGTAATCGCGGGCACGGGAAGCTACGTTCCCGAAAAAACCGTCTCGAACGACGACCTCGCAAAATTTCTCGACACTTCCGACGAATGGATTTTCGAGCGTTCGGGAATACGCCGCAGACACATCGCCTCCGACGGCGAAGCCGCCTCGGACATGGCTCTCGCAGCGGCGAAGAACGCCCTCGAAAACGCGGGAATCGCCGCCGCAGACATTGACTTGGTCATCGTCACGACAGCCAACCCCGACATGATGTTCCCCTCGACCGCCTGCCTCTTGCAGGCAAAGCTCGGAATCCGCAACAACATTCCGTGTTTCGACCTCAGCGCGGCGTGCTCCGGCTTCGTCTACGGAACGGAAGTGGCAACCCGCATGATGCAAAGCGGGCTTTACAAAAACGCGCTCGTGGTAAGCTCGGAAAAAATGAGCAGCATTGTAGACTGGACCGACAGGTCAACCTGCGTGCTCTTCGGCGACGGCGCGGGCGCGGTCGTGCTAAGCGCGTCCGACGCCGAAAACACGGGGATTCTCGGAACGGTTCTGGGCGCGGACGGCTCCGACACCGCAATGCTGCGCATGCCCGCGGGAGGCTCGCTCATGCCGACCTCGGCGGAAACCGTCGAAAAACGCCTGCACTTCGTGCAAATGGACGGGCGCGAGGTCTTCAAACACGCGGTGAAAATCATGCAGGAAAAGGCACTCGAAGTGCTCGACCTCTGCAAAGTGCCGCCCGAAAAAGTTTCTCTTCTGATTCCGCATCAGGCGAACACGCGCATTATAGAAAGCGTGGCGAAACGCCTGAAAATTCCGTCGGAAAAAGTATACGTCAACATAGAAAACTACGCAAACACGTCGTCGGCGTCGATTCCGATTGCGCTCGACGAAGCCTCCCGCAACGGCAGAATCAAAAAGGGAGACTACGTTCTGTTCGTCGCGTTCGGCGCGGGTCTGACGTGGGGCGCAACGCTCGTGCTCTTCTAAGCAACCCGAATTTCGGCGGCGTAATCTTTCGTTTTTTTCGCGGGGGAAAAATCCGTGTTTTTTCGGCGGTGTTTTCCGCCCGAACGCCGCGCGTAAAATTCAGCCGCGCAAATCGGGCTTGGGCGTTTTTCCGCAGTCCGAAAACGTAAGAATCACTACGGCGGAGACTATCAGCACAATTCCCGCGACGAGGTTCGCCGTGCACAATTCCCCCAAAAACACTACGCTTAGCGAAACCGCGGTGAGCGGCTCGAACGCGCCCAAAACCGCCGCGACGGTCGGCCCCGCGTATTTGACGGAATAGGCTATCGCAGTTATCGAAACAGCGGTCGGAATAAGCGCAAGCCCGCAGGAATCGAGAATCTCGGAAGCAGTCTGCGGCGCGGCGACGCCGCCCGAAACCGCGCACTTTGCAAACGTGAAAACCGACGCGAACTCCAAGACCCAAAGCGTGAGTTTAAGCCCGCCTATGCCCGCAAGCGGCGACGCTTTTTTAATTATCACCATGTAGAACGCGTAGGAAAGCGCGGAGAGAACCACGAACACAGAGCCCAAGAAATCGACAGAAAGCTCCGCGCCGTCGAGCGCGATTGCCGCAACCCCCGCGACGGACAGAAGTATCGACGCAAGCACCGCAAGCCCGAATTTTTCGCCGAAGAACAGCGACATTATCAGAGCCGTGAAAATCGGATAGGAAAACAGGAGCGTGGAAGCCACCCCCGCCGACATTTTCGTAAACGACCAAAACAACGCCTCCGCCGAAAACGCGAAAAGCGCGCCCAGAAGCGCAAGCCAGCCGACCGCGCGGAGCGGAACGCGCAATCCGCCGCGCTCGGAAAACAGCGCGACGGGCGCAAGCAAAACCGCCGCGCCGAAGAAACGCCAGAACATCATCGAGTCTACGGGAAAGCCCGCGCGGATAAGCCGCACGCCGAAAAGCGGGTTCGTGCCGTACGCCACCGCCGAGAGCATTCCGAAAAATATTCCCAAGAATTTGGACATTGCCGCCCCCCTACTCCGACGCCGACCGCGCAAAAGACTTCAAAACGTAGAACACCATGCCGCCCGAAATCAGCGCGTACACAAAGCCGTAAACTGGATTTCCGAACGCCGAAACCGAAACGATGTCTACCACAATCGACGGCGTGAGCGCGCACAGCGCAAGCCTTGCGCACTGCCAGAACGAAAGGAAGGGATAGACCGTGCGCGAGAGCACGAAAGCCGCCATCGTCGTGAGCGAGACGAAAACCGCGTTCGTCGGAATCACGAAAAGAAACAGGCACGCGAGCGGCGCGATTATGTAAAGCAGCGCGTTTTTCGACGGAAGCATTGCGTCTACGCCGCGCCCGTTCAAAAGCTTGTCGTAGCCCGCGAGCGAAAAGAAAGTCTCGCTGCCGTCGGGCAGGTAGAACGAAACCCTGTCGCGCTCGAACGCAAACATGAGGTCTTTCGTCTTCACGGCGTCGACATAGTTTTGGCTTGCGACGGCAAATGTCTTTCCGTCGCGCCCGCGCAGTTCGACGTCCGCGCCGTCGGGGGTTTTGACGCGCCCGTTTTCGACCTTCACGCCTTTGAGAAGTTCGAGCGCGGGGGCAATCGAGCCGTCGTAAAATTCGCCGAGCACCCGATGCGTTGCAAGCATCGCCGACGCCGACGAAAGCAGAGAAAGCAGGAAGAAGTACAGAACCGATTTCCACTTCCAGCCGAAAACCGCGTTTTTGTATGCGTCCGTGTTGCCGAACGACAGCCAAAGCATTTTAAATACGTCCATGTTTTTTATTTTTTAGACACCGCCTTTTCGAAAGAGTCGGGCAGCGGGGCTTCCGCGGAAAACTCGACCGTCCGCCCGCCGACTTCGATTGAAAGCCTCGTTTTCAGGCAGTGGAGAAAGAGTCTGTTGAGCTTGGAGGAAGCCCTGAATTTTTTGTTGAATGCGAAATTTCCGTAAGTGGCATCGCCCAAAATCGGCAAGCCGTGCTTTGCGCACTGCACGCGCAGCTGGTGGGTAAGCCCCGTGCGCGGCATGAGGCACAAAACCGACAAGCCGCCCGCGACGCGCAAACGCGCAAAATCGGTCTTTGCGGGAAGCCCGCCCGATTCGGAGGAAGTGCGCACAACCCTGCCCTCGCGGTGCGGGCGCAGCCTGTCGACCCACGTTCCGCGCGGCGCGGCGACGCCCACGCAGATTGCGACGTACTCCTTTTCGACCGCCTTGTTTTTGAACGCCGCCCGCGCGGCAAGCGCGACCGCCTCGTCGCGGGCGGCAATCACCACGCCCGAAGTCGGCGAGTCGAGCCTGTTGACAAGAAAGAGCTTTTGCCCGCCGCCCCAGCGGTAGAACTCGCCGTCGAAATCGTATTCCGCGCGGAGCATTGCGGGCTTCGCGTTGGCGGAGGGATTCGGGTTCGGGTGCGTAGCCCTGCCCTCGCGCTTGCCGATTGCCACAAGCCCGCATTCGTCGAAAGCCAGAACTTCGCAGCCGTTCGAGAGCGGCAGACTTTTCACAAATTCTTTCATCGGTAGTGGAATGTTATGCGCACGGACTGCTCCTGATTGCCGAACGCGGCGACCATTTCGCGCGTCCATTCGCCGTAGGGGGCGGTCGTGAGAATCGACTGCTCGCATAGGCCGCTGCCCGTGTTTGTCGAGTTCGAAAACACTATGTTGAATTTCGTCAATTCGCCGAGCGAATTCAGATAGTATTCGGCGACGACTATCGTGCCCACCGCCGTGCCCAAGTCGTACTTCGACGCAAGCAGGTTCCACTGGCGCGAGATTGCCTCAATCATGCGCTGTTGGTACGCGCCGAATTCGCTGAACCGCGAATCGCAGGCGACGGTGCCGCGCGCGCTCGCGTGAGTGGGGTTGTCGGCAAGCGGGCCTGCGGGAATTTTCATGCTAAGCGTCGGGCGCGGACGCGGCGCGGGAAGCGGCTCTTCCGCGGGAGTCGGCGCGGGGGTTTGCGACGCCTGCGGAGTCGGAGGGGTTGCGGAAGTCTGCGCGGGCGGCTGGGACGGCGACGGCTTGCCCGCGCCTTTTTTTTGAGCATTGCCCGCGCCCTGCGGCGCGGCGTTTCCGCCGCCCGATTTGTCGGGCTTCGAGGCGTCCGTACGGGCGTCCGATTTTGCCGCGTCGGACTTGCCCGAATCCTTTGCGGCGGTTTTTTCCGACAACGGCTTTTTAGAAATTTTGAGAAATGCGTCGGGGTCGTCGGGAGTTTTTTCGTCGGCGTCCGAATCGCTTTGCTCGGCTTTCGGAGCATCGGTTGGCTGCGCCGGCTCGGCGGCGTTTTCGCCCGACTGCGCCCCGCCGTTTTCAGGCGGATTCCCCGAAGAAGACCCGCCCTGCTCCGAAGCCTCCGATTCGGAACGCGCCGAAGTTTGCGCGTCGCCCTGCGCCGTTTGCGCCTGCGCGGACTGCTCCGCGCTTTTTTGCGGCGCGGCTGGCGAGCCTCCGCCCGACTGTTGCGCCGACGCTTCGTCGGGCTGCGCGGGGCGTTCGAGCGGGCGTTCGAGAGTCTGCATGACGGATTCGGGCGAATATTTGTCGTCGTCGGAACTCGTGCCCGAAACGATTTTCTGGCTGTCCGTGTTTTCGCCCACGACAAACGGCTTGCGCGACTTCGAAGCGGGGTCGGGAATTTCGTCCGCCGCCCGCTGGTCTTTGAAAGATTCGGGAGCGTCGGGCGAGTCGGGCACGGCGTCGTTGCCGAAGGGGTTTGCCTCTATGAATTCGGGTTTGCGGTTTTCGAGCTTGGGCGGGAGGATTTCGAGCTTCAATTCGCCGTCGTCGCTTTCGGGCGCGGCATGCGCGAACTCGTCGGGCACAACGCAGTACACTCCGACGTGGAGCAGCGCGGTGAGGACAAGCGCGGCGACGGCGGCGGGAACGTCGTATCTGTTGCCGTCGCGGTAGAAGTCGCTGTCGAAATTCCCGCGCATTGGCCTAAATTTTAAGTTCCGCCGCAAGCATATCGAGCGTGTTTTCGGCGAGGGCGACGGGCAGCCCCATCACGTTGTCGAAATCCCCGTCGATTTTTTCGATAATCATCGAGCCGCATTCCTGCGCGGCGTACGCGCCCGCCTTGTCGAGAACGTCCACTTTCGAGACGTACTCCGAAATCGCGGCGGCGTCGAGGTTCTTGAAATGCACGCGCGACTCTCCGCACGCGGTTTTAGTCTCAAGCTCCGCGCCGTCGAAATACGCCGCGCACACGCCCGTAAAGACCGAATGCGCCCCGCCCCGCAACTCGGCGAGCATGCGCTTCGCGTCGGCGATGTCGCGCGGCTTGCCGTAGATTTTCGAGTTGCGGTACACGACTGTGTCCGCGCCCAACACAAGCCGCCCCGCGTTTTCCCGCGCGACGCGCGACGCCTTCAAGACGGCGTTCGAGACCGCGAGCCTTTCGGGCGGCGCGGAAACGTCGGCGTCTTCCGAGACGTCGGCGACGCAAACTTCGAACGGCACTCCCGCGCGTTCGAGAAGCTCCCTGCGGCGCGGACTTGCCGACGCCAAAATAATCCTGCCTGCGTATTTCATTTCAAAGCCGCGATTTTTCCAGACGCTCCGAAAAAACGCAAAACAAAAAACGGGGCGCACCGCGCGAAAAAAAATTATCGACACCGCCGCCGCGATTTTGTTAGATTTTAAATTCTCAACCAACTCTACAAAAACAGGAGGAATCACACATGAAAAAATACGCACTCGCCTGCGCGGCCGCCGCGCTCGCGCTTTCGGCGCAATGCCTGAACGCCGAAATTTTCGAGCTTAAAAGCCCGAAAGCGCAAATAAAAATAGACGACAAAGGCAATTTGGTGTCGCTCAAAAACCTCGAAAAGAACCGCGAATACGCGGGCGGAGAGGGTCTCTGGCGGATAATCTATCAGGACGGGCTTTCGCTTGAAGAAAGCGTGGAAAGCGAAAACGCGCCCGTGAAAGTTTCGAAAAACGGCGGGAAAATCACGCTCGAATACGGCGGCGAATTTCCCGTGAAAGTCGAGTGCTCGCTCGACGGCGACGAAATCGCGTTTTCGTCGGAAATAAAAAACGCCTCGAAAGACAAAATTTTGCGCGAGTTCCAGTTCCCGATTATAAAGTCGGCGAAAATCAAAAAAGACACCGTCCTCTACTGGGCGAGCGCGAGCGGCACGAAAATCCCCGACGTCCGCAAATGGCTCATGGGCGGCTTTAAATCCTACATGGCGCAGGACAACAAGGCAATCGAACGCTACGACGTCTACCCCTCGCCGATGTCGCTCAACTACTTCGTGCTCGACGACGGCGACTGCGCCCTATACTTCGCAAACCACGACCCGAATTTCGAAAAGACCCTCCACCTCTTCCGCACCCGCAAAATCGGCGGCAGGGGCGACTTCGAATACGGCGGAATCGACGCGGCGATGGCGAAATACCCATTCCTGAAAGCGGGCGAATCAAAGAAATTCGCCGACTTCGTCATAGCCCCGCATTCGGGCGACTGGCACGTCTCGGCGAAGAAATACCGCAAGTGGGCCGACACTTGGTACAAGCACATTCCGATTGCCGAAACTTTCAGGAAGTCGAACGGCTGGCAGAGAATCATCATGCGCCACCAGTACGGCAAGGTGCTCTTCCGCTACGACCAGCTGCCCGAAATCCGCAAGGCGGGCAAAAAGGCGGGCATAGACACTATCCTCATGTTCGGCTGGTGGAAGGAGGGCATGGACGCGGGCTACCCCGAATACACGCCCGACGACACTCAGGGCGGCGACGAAGCCCTCAAAAAATGGATTAGGGAATTCCAAAAGGACGGCGGCAAAGTCAACCTCTACTACAACGGGCAGCTCATCGACATGGGCACAAACTTCTACCGTACGCTCGGCAAAAAAATATCGGTCAAACGCTCCGACGGCACGGAGCACATGGAACGCTATCCGTTCGGCGGCGACGGCACGGCTCTGAGGGTCTTCGGCAACAAGACATTCGTGACGGCTTGCCCCGCGACAAAGGAATGGCTGGAAATCCTCAAAAAGCTCGCCGACCGCGCAATCGCGCTCGGCGCAGACGGCGTGTTCTTCGACCAGCTCGGCTACAAAAGCGAGCTTTGCTACGACGAATCGCACGGGCACTCCATTCCCGCGCAGGACATCATGAAGTACAAGCACAACATGCTCAAAGAGCTTCGCGCATACGTCCGCTCTAAAAAGCCCGACATGAGCATGGGCATCGAATGGGTGAGCGACCCGACCTCCATGTACGCCGACTATATCCACGCCGTATCCCCCAACCTGTACATAACCCACAACGACAAAAACGGCGTGCCCGCCACAAACTACGCGCCCATGTATTACTACACCTTCCCCGAAGTGTACACAACAAACCGCGACATCTACAACAACCAAAACGTGCCCTTCCGCTGCAACCTTACGTTCATGCGCGGCTGGCGCGAAGACGCCGCTGTCTACCGCTGCCGCGCGACCCTCGACGAAACGCCCGTCTATCAGGCGTACCTCGCAAAAATCGACGCCCTGCGCGACAAGTTCCGCGACACCGTCCTCAACGGCGCGTTCCGCGACACCGACCTCGCGAAATCGTCGAACCCGAACATGTACTACTCGACCTTCGAGAACGACAGGCAGGTTGCGGTTGTGGCAATGCACCCGCACGCAAAAACCGTCGAAACCGCGTTCGAAGTTCCGAACTGCAAATTCGTGGAAAGCGGCGGAATCGGAGACTTCAAAATCGAAGCCGACGGCTCAAAGGCGAAAGTCGGAATCGGCAAGGACGGAATCGCCGTTCTGCTTTTCGAGAAAAAATAGCGCAAAACAATTTGCCGACAGGAACGCGCCCGATTGGGGCGCGTTTTTTTGCGCCTCCGCGCGCTTAAAAAAATTGGTTGACCGACCGAAAAAAAACAAAGATAATCGCTCTGTTTTCGGGTGCTATCAGCTATCCGATTGCGCGGCTTTAAAAATCCGCGCATGTTCTTTGTTTGCGCGGAAACCCGCGCTCCAAAATGTAAACCAAAACGAAAAACCAACCGATGAAAAACGAAAAAAAACTGTTCGCGGAATTCCAGCCGTCGACATATCGGGAATGGTACGCCGAAGCCGAAAAGCTTCTGAAAGGCGCGCCGTTCGAGAAGAAAATGTTTACAAAAACCCCCGAGGGCATAACCCTCAAACCCATCTACAACAAGGAGGACGTGGACTTCGAAACGTCGCTCCCCGGGTTTGACGACTATGTCCGCGGGACGGACTCGGCGGGCAACAAGGCGTCTCCGTGGAAAATATCGCAGGAGCTTGCCGCCGACACCGCAAAGGAATTCAACGCAAAAATCCTCGACGCGCTCAACAAAGGGCAGACGTCCGTCGAAATACTCGTAAACGACGGCGCAAACAACGGCTTGGACTTCGCCTCCGCAAAGGATTTCGCCGAAGCCCTCGACGGCGTGGAAAGCGGCTGCGTGGACATCTTCATACACGGCGACACGGTCGGCGCGGGAACGCAGGCGGCGTTGTTCGCCTCGCAAAAAGGCAAAAAGCTTTCGGGCGGAATTTTCTTCGACCCGCTCGGCGCGTTCGCAAAATCGGGCAAAATTTCGCCCGACGCTGCCTACGGCGAAATGTTCGCAATGGCGTCCTACAACGCCGCAAACATGCCGAATTTCACGGCAATCGGCGTCGATACGTCGGCATACTCCTCCGCGGGCGCAAGCGCGGTCGAGGAGGCGGGAGCGGCGTTCGCCACGGCCGTGGCGTACCTCCGCGCAATGCTCGAACGCGGCATGGAAATCGACGACGCGACAAGGCAAATCAGGTTCAGGGTCTGCCTCGGCGGAAACTTCTTCATGGAAATCGCCAAAATCCGCGCAATGCGCATGGTTTGGGCGAAAATCGTCTCCGAATTCGGCGGCAACGAAAGGAAAATCAAGCTTTCGGCGCGTACGGCGAAATTCAACAAAACGGTGTTCGACCCCTACGTCAACATGTTGAGAACCGCGACGGAGGCGTTCTCCGGCGTCGTCGGCGGCGTCGATTCAATGACGGTCGGCGCGTTCGACGAAATAATCCGCAAGCCCGACGAATTCTCCGAAAGAATAGCCCGCAACCAGCAGATTATCTTGCAGGAGGAATGCAATCTGGCGGACGTAATCGACCCCGCGGGCGGCTCGTACTATGTGGAAAACCTCACGCGCGAGCTTGCCGCAAAAATTTGGGAGTTCTTCTCGAAAATCGAATCGTGCGGCGGAATGCTCGAAGCGTTGAAGTCGGGCATGGTGCAGGACGCCGTGGCGGCGACAGCCGCGGGCAGAAAGAAGCTCTACGACACCCGCAGAAGCTCGGTAGTTGGCACAAACAACTACGCCAACCTCTCCGAAAAACCGCTTGAAAAGCGCGAATACCAAAAACGCGCCCAGCCCGCAAAGGCGCAGGCGTTCGACCTCGGCGGCGCAAAGGGCGCGGACGCGTTCGCAAAGCTGCTCGAAGCCGCGGACAAGGGCGCGGACATCGGCGGCATGAACGCGGCGTTCGGCGGCGGCGAAACGGCGGAGGCAAAACCGCTCGCGGCGCACAGAGCGGTCGAACACTTCGAAGCCCTGCGCCGCGCAAGCGCGGAATTCAAAAAGAGGAACGGCTTTGCGCCGAAAATCTTCCTCGCAACAATGGGCCCGCTCGTCCAGCACAAAATCCGCGCGGACTTTATCCGCGGATTCTTCGAAGTCGGCGGCTTCGACGTCGTCTATCCGAACGGTTTCGAATCGGGCGAAGCGGCGGCAAAGGCTTTCGCCGAAAGCGGCGCGAAATACGCCGTGATTTGCTCGACCGACGACACCTACCCGACGCTCGTCCCTGAAACGACGCGCGCAATCAAGGCAGTCGCGCCCGACGCAACCGTCTACATGGCGGGCGTTCCCGCCCCCGAAGCCGAACCCGCGTACAAAGAGGCGGGCTACGACGGCGCGGTAAGCATAAAGAGCAACAACTACGAAACGTTGAAGTCGATTCTTTCGGCGCTCGGCGTTCTCTAAAAAAGCGAAGGAGAATTCTACAATGAGCAAAAATCCCGATTTTACAAAAATCGCCTTCGAAACGCCCAAGACGAAAGCGTCGATGAAAGACTGGAAAGCCGACATCGAAAAGAAGACGGGCAAAAGCCTCGACGACCTCGTCGTGGAAACAATGGAGCAGATTCCCGTAAAGCCGCTCTACACTGCGGCGGACACCGAAAACCTCGAACACACGGGCTTCACGGCGGGCATTGCGCCAAACCTCAGGGGACCGTACGCCACAATGTACGTCGTGCGCCCGTGGACGGTGCGCCAATACGCGGGCTTCTCGACGGCGGAGGAATCGAACGCGTTCTACCGCAGAAACCTCGCGGCGGGGCAGAAAGGGCTTTCGATTGCCTTCGACCTCGCGACCCACAGAGGCTACGACTCCGACCACCCGCGCGTTGTCGGCGACGTCGGCAAGGCGGGCGTCGCGGTTGACTCCATCATGGACATGCAGGTGCTCTTCGACAAAATCCCGCTCTCGCAGGTCTCGGTTTCGATGACAATGAACGGCGCGGTTCTGCCGATTCTGGCGTTCTACATCGTCGCGGGGCTTGAACAGGGCGCGAAGCTCGAACAGCTTGCGGGCACTATCCAGAACGACATTCTCAAAGAGTTCATGGTGCGCAACACCTACATCTACCCGCCGACGCCCTCGATGAAAATCATCGGCGACATCTTTGCGTACACGTCGAAAAACATGCCGAAATTCAACAGCATTTCGATTTCGGGCTACCACATGCAGGAGGCGGGCGCAACCGCCGACCTCGAAATGGCGTACACGCTCGCCGACGGCCTCGAATACCTGCGCGAGGGCGAAAAGGCGGGGCTGCTCGTAGACCAGTTCGCGCCGCGCCTCTCGTTCTTCTGGGCGATAGGCAAAAACTACTTCATGGAGGTCGCAAAAATGCGAGCCGCCCGCATGCTCTGGGCGAAAATCGTCAAGGGCTTCAACCCGCAGAACCCGAAGAGCCTTGCGCTGCGCACGCACTCGCAGACAAGCGGCTGGTCGCTGACGGAGCAGGACCCCTTCAACAACGTCACGCGCACGGCAATCGAGGCGATGGGCGCGGCTCTCGGACACACGCAGAGCCTGCACACAAACGCGCTCGACGAGGCAATCGCCCTCCCCACCGACTTCTCCGCGCGAATCGCGCGAAACACCCAGCTCTACCTGCAAGACGAAACCGGCATCTGCCGCGTAATCGACCCGTGGGCGGGCTCGTACTATGTGGAATCGCTGACGGACGCGCTCGTAAAACGCGCGTGGTCGCACATAGAGGAAGTCGAATCGCACGGCGGCATGACAAAGGCAATCGAGGCGGGGCTTCCGAAACTCCGCATCGAGGAGGCTTCGGCCCGCAGACAGGCGAGAATCGACAGCGGCCGCGAGACAATCGTGGGTCTCACAAAATACCGCCTCGAAAAGGAGGAGCCGCTCGACATTCTCGACATCGACAACACAGCAGTGCGCGAGGCGCAAATCAGGAAACTCGAAATCCTCCGCAAGAACCGCGACAACACAAAGGTTCGGCAGATTCTCGAAGAAATCACAAAATGCGCCGAAACGGGCAAGGGCAACCTGCTCGAACTCAGCGTAGAGGCGGCAAAGGCGCGCGCAAGCCTCGGCGAAATTTCGCTCGCGTGCGAAAAGGTCTTCGGACGCTACAAGGCGGTTATCCGCTCGATTAGCGGAGTCTACCAAAAGGAATACGCAAAGGACGGAAAGCACATGAAAATCGTCGAAGAAATCTCGAAACTCGTCTCGGAATTCGAAAAGGAGGAGGGACGCAAACCGCGTATCCTCATCGCGAAAATGGGGCAGGACGGACACGACAGAGGCGCGAAAGTCGTAGCGACCGCATACGCCGACCTCGGCTTCGACGTCGATATGGGCCCGCTCTTCCAGACGCCTGAGGAAACAGCGAAAATGGCGGTCGAAAACGACGTGCACATCGTGGCGATGAGCTCGCTCGCGGCTGGGCATAAAACGCTGCTCCCGCAGCTCGTGGAAGAGCTTAAAAAGCTCGGACGCGAAGACATCATGGTGGTCGCGGGCGGCGTCATTCCGACGCAGGACTACGACTTCCTCTTCAAGCACGGCGCAAGCGCAATCTTCGGGCCGGGAACGGTCATTCCCGAAGCCGCAAAGAAAATGCTCCTGCTTCTCAAACAACAGCAGGCGTAGTTCCGAAAACGGAAAAGGCAAACGCGCGTTCGGCTTCGGACGCGCGTTTTTTTGCGCTTGGCGGGCTGTATAAAGTTGACGGCGCCGCGCAGGGCGGATATTTTGTTTTCCGCAAATCAATCAACGTCTATACACATATGGGAAGATATATCTTGTTTATGCTCGCGGCGGCGGCCGCGCTTTGCGCGTGTTCTACGTCTAAAAACGAAACGAAAAACGACGCGGAGAGCGTCGAGGTTTTCGTTTTCTCCGACCCGAAAATAAAGCTGTGGCGTCCGCTGCAAATCGCCTACAAAAGCGACGGGAAATGGGTCGCCTCCGAAAACAAAATCCTCACAAGTTTCTTCGGCGACAGACGCCTGCGCCCGCCGCGCCAAATGGCGACGCCCTACCTGTTCGCGGGGAAGGACGGGCTTTGCCACTGCATTTGGGCGTTCGGCGACGGCCGCAACGAATTCGCCCATTCGAGCACGCCCGACTTCTTCGCGTGGAGCAAGCAGGACAACGCCAAGCTTCCCGACGGCGTGAAATTTCTCAACCCCGTAGTAAAGACCTCCGACGGCGGCTACACGGTGTTTTTCAAAAACGGGAGCGACGGCTTCATGAAAACCGAAACCGCCGATTTCAAAAGCTACTCGGAACCGCAAAAAATCGACGCCTCGGAGTATCCCGACGAATACGCGCGGCTCGAACTTCCGAGCGGAAAATACGAGGGCGCGTTCGTGAAAATGGACGCGCGCGACTTCGAGAAATTCATGAAGACCGAGCGCGACTTCCTGCGAAAAAGCAAAATCATGCGCGACACGCCCGAAGTCATGGCGAAGCGGCTTGGCGGCAAAAAAGTTTCGGCAAAACTCGCGCTCACGGGCGCGAAAAAACCGATAAACAAAAAAATGTCGGGGCTTTTCTTCGAGGACATTTTCCACTCCGCCGACGGCGGCATCTACCCCGAACTCGTCCAAAACCGCGACTTCGAATACTCGCCCGACGACAACGCCGCGTTCCACCCGCTCTACGCGTGGAAAATCTCCCCGAACGCCGAATTTTCCGTGGAAAAAATAAACCCAATCGGCAAAAACAACCCGACGCACCTTTTCGTAAAGCCGAAAGACGGAAAGCCCGCGCTCGTGGAAAATTCGGGCTGGGACGGAATAGACCTCAAAGGCGGCGCGGTCTACGACTTCTCGATTTTCGCGAAGCCCGCGGGCGCGGGCGGCAAGATAAAAGTATTTGTAAGAGCCCCCGACGGAACGAACTCGTTTGAAGGCGAAATCGCGCTCGATTCCGCGGGCTGGAAAAAATATTCGCTTTCGGCGACGGCGAAATCCGACACGAAAGCCGCGCCGCTTTCGCTCGAAATCGAAGCCGCGGGCGGCGCCGCAATCGACATGGTCTCGCTCTTTCCGCGCGACACTTTCAGGGGCAGAAAAAACGGACTCCGCAAGGACATCGCCGAAACGCTCGCCGCGCTCAAACCCAACTTCGTGCGCTTCCCCGGAGGCTGCATAGTCCACGCCGACAAGCCCGAACACTTCTACCGCTGGCAGTACACAATCGGCAAACTCGAAGACCGCAAGCCGCTCCCGAACATCTGGAAATACCACCAGACTTTCGGCTTGGGATACCTCGAATACTTCCAGTTTTGCGAAGACATAAACGCCGAGCCGCTGCCCGTGGTGTCGGCGGGAACGGTCTGCCAGATAAAGGGCGGCGCCTGCATTCCGCTCGACAAAATGCCCGAATACACCGACGAAGTTCTCGCGCTAATCGAATGGGCGAACGGCGACCCCGAAAAAACCGAATGGGGCAGAATCCGCGCCGCAAACGGACACCCCGCGCCATTCGACATGAAATACCTCGGAATCGGCAACGAGGACGAGCAAAACGAAAACTTCAAAGTCCGCTACCTTATGATTAAGGACGCCGTCAATAAAAAATATCCGAACATAACAGTAATCGGCAGTTCGGGAATTTTTTCGCGCGGGCAGGACTACACGCAGGGCTGGAAGATTGTAAACGATTCCCGCACGCCCATAATAGACGACCACTGCTACGAGCCGCCCGAATGGTTCATCGCCAACGCCGACTACTACGACAACCGCGACCGCAACGGCGCAAAAGTCTACCTCGGCGAATACGCCCCGCGCAACAAAGACGACACGAACACCGTCTACACCGCGCTCTGCTCGGCTTTCCACTTGGCGAATTTGGAGCGCAACGGCGACCTCGTGAAAATGGTCTCCTACGCACCGCTGCTCTCGCGCGTCGGAGTCTCGAAGCGCAGGACAATGATGGTGCATTTCGACAACACAAACGTCTACCCGACGCCCGAATACTACGTCCAAAAACTCTTCTCGCACAACGCGGGCGACGTTTACCTCGACTCGAAAATCGACATAGTTTCGGGCGGAAACGACGGCGTAAAGGAGCGCGTACGCGCATCCGTCGCGGAGGATTCCGAATCGGGCGAGACCGTCCTGAAACTCGTGAACCTGCTTCCCGTTGAATGCGAAATGTCCGTCGATTTGGATACGGTAAAATCTCCGCGCGACGCCGAAAAAACCGTGCTCGCCTGCGCAAAGCCCGACGACGAAAGCGCGAAAATAAGCGAAACCCGCGTTAAACTCGGCGGCAAGTTTACCGAAAAGCTCCCGCCCTACTCGCTCGTCGTTATCAAATTCAAGAAGGCGCAAAACTAAAAACGCGCGGCGCAAAAAAATCAGTTCGCTCGAACCGATTTTTTTTGCAAGCCCGCCCGCGTCAAAGACGGCGCAAAGCAGAATAACCCCTCAGAGGAAAGCCCCGACCGAATGCGCGAAAAACCAGCCGCGCGGCTTGCGGCGTGGTCGAGCGCAGACAAAAAATCGGAGCCAACGCGCCGCGCGTTCGCCCCGATTCCCGAGCCGCTTTGCGGCTAAAACTTCGCGCCTCTGTCGCGCGACTCGCGTCCCGCGCCGATTCTGAAAAGCCTGATTTCGCGGGCGTCGGCGTCTATCGCCACAAGCTCGGCAAGCATGTTTTTGCGAAGGTCAAGAGGCTCGAGCTTCACGTCTTTCGGGCGGTGTTTTTCCTCAATCGTGCCGTAGCCCTGCGAGACGAAAATGTTCACGCCGTCTTTCGAAAACGTCCTGTCGAAGTGGCTGTCGCCCGTGAGGTTTGCGGCAAGACGCCCGCCCGATGCGACGTGGTCTTCCATGATTTTCCTGAATTCGTCGCCGCTCTTGCCCGCAAAGTGGGGTTGTATCGGCAGCCAACTTCCGAGAATGTCCACGCAATAGTGGGTGCACACAAACGCCGCCCAGCCGTCGGGCGTTTCGGTCAGGTTTTTGCGGAAAAATTCGAGCTGCTTTTGTGTGAAGCCGTAGTAGAGCGGCTGCTCGCTCGAATTGAGGAAAAACACGCGGCAGCTTTTTTCGGGCAGGTCGAGAAACCCGTAGTCGCCGTTTTCGCCGAAGACCGCCGCCTTGCAGAACGGCATGAATTTGCGTCCGAGATATTCGTTCGAATAAATGCGGCGGTAGTGGTCGTGGTTGCCGACGCAAAAGAGCGTCGGAATCTTCGTGCGCGAATGGCAGTCGAGAACGGTGTCGAGCAGCTTTTCGCCGTTGTGCTCCCGCTTCACGGGGTACTCGAAGCCCCAGTCGCCGAGGTTTATGACGGCGTCCGCGCCGAGCCTTTCGGCGGCGCGGTTGGCGTACAGAATGTGCTTGTAGGTGTGCCGCCAGCGCGCGACATCGTCGATTCCCGAATGGAGGTCAGTTATGGCGACGAACACCGCGCATTTGCGCCCGTTTTTCCAAGCGTCGAAACGCTTTTTGACCGCGTCGATTTCAGAATCGACCCACGACGGAAGCTCCGCCGAAATGTTTTTTGCCGACGCAACCGCCGCCGCGGCGAGCGTAAGCCCTATAAATCCTCTTCTTTTCATAAAACCATTTTCGGGTAGGATTTGCAAAAACGCAAACAAAATCCCGAAACTGCGGAATTTTGTTGCCCGAAAAACGCCGCCGCGTAGGATAGTCGGGACAATGAGCGAATCTTTCGAAAAACTGAAATCCGCACTGCGGAAACTCCCCGGAACGGGAATGAAAAGCGCGGAAAGAATGGCGCTGCACCTCGCGCTCGAAAACCAGTCGGACGCGCGCGCGCTGGCGTCGTCGATAATCTCCGCGCTCGAACACATCACGCCCTGCCCCGTCTGCGGCGGGCTGTCGGAGGACGGCGAAATCTGCGAAATCTGCAAAAACCCCGCGCGGTCGGACTCCGCAATCTGCGTGGTCGAACGCGCAAGCGACATCGACGCAATCGAAAAGTCGGGCGCGTGGCGCGGCAAGTACCACGTTTTGGGCGGCAAGCTTTCGCCGCTGAAAAAAATCGGCGCGGAAAACCTCAACATGGCGTCGCTGGCAAAGCGCACCGAAAGCGGCGAGGTTGAGGAAATCATGCTCGCGCTCTCAAACGACATCGAGGGAAAGGCGACATGCCTTTTCATTCAGGAGCGCATCGTAGGCTCGAAACCCGTGCGCCTCACGCGCATAGGCTTCGGACTGCCGAGCGGAAGCCAGCTGGGCTTTGCGGACTCCGAGACAATCAAGAACGCGCTCGATTCAAGAAAATCATTTTAGCATACAAAAAATCAAAATGAAACCGTTTTTAGCATTTTGCATTTTGACCATTTCCGCGCTGTGCGCAAACGCGCAGCTGCCCGTCGTCGAAATCGGCGCGGACGGGAAGGCGGCGGAAGCCCCGACGGAACGGGCGGCAAAGCCCGCCGCAAGCGGCGCGAAGACCGACATAAACTACGCCGACGCGCTCGCGCTCGGCCTTGTGGAGGGGCTGACCGAATACCTGCCAGTGTCGTCCACGGGGCACCTGATAATCGCAAACGCCGCCCTCGGACTCGAATCGGAAGAGCCGCTTGCCGACAAAAACGGACGCGCGGTTATCGGCAAAGACCTCAAACCCTACACGATGAAAAACGCCGCCGACGCCTACGCAATCGTAATCCAGTTCGGCGCGATTCTCGCCGTCGCCCTCGTCTACCGCGACTATCTTCTGAAAATGCTCGCGGGGCTTTTCGGGCGCAATCCCGTGGGGCTTCGGCTTCTGCGCAACATAATCGCGGCGTTCCTGCCCGCCGCCGTCGTAGGGCTGCTTCTCCACGACGCAATCAACGAATACCTTTTCGGGGTAAAGCCCGTTGTGGCGGCTCTCGCCGCGGGCGCGCTGCTGATGTTCGGCGTGCAAAAATACTACACGAGGCGCGAGCAAAACCGCGCCGATTTCACGCGGCTCGAAGACCTCTCCCTGCGGCAGTCGCTGGTGGTGGGCGTCTTGCAGTGCGTTGCGATGTGGCCTGGGACAAGCCGCTCCATGATGACGATTCTCGGCGGATACCTCGCGGGAATGCGCCCCGCAGACTCGGCGCGGTTCAGCTTTCTGCTGGGACTTGCGACGCTCTCGGCGGCGTCGCTCTACAAAATTTACAGGGACGGCGCGGCAATGGCCGAAACGCTCTCGGTGGGGCCGCTCGCGTTCGGAATGGCGGTTGCGTTCGCAAGCGCGGCGGCGTCCGTAAAATGGCTCATCGGCTTCCTGACGAGGCGCGGACTTGCGCCCTTTGCGTGGTACAGGCTTGCGCTCGCCGCCGCGCTCGGCGCGATGATATATTTTAACCTAATCGGATAGCAAACGATGACCGACGCCCACACGCATTTCTATCCCGAAAACGTCGCGGCAAACCCCGCCGCGTGGGCT
>DHMA01000119.1:1811-19472 GCA_002405555.1 Opitutia bacterium UBA4654 | reverse complement strand
GCAAACCCCGCCGCGTGGGCGGAACGGCGCAGCGAAGCGTACTGGGCGGCGCTGGTAGGCCCGCGACCCGACGGGAAGCGGTCATTGCAGGGCTTTCCGTCGGAGAAAAAATTTCTCGAAGACATGGACGCCGCGGGAGTCGAACGCGCAATAATTCAGGGCTGGTACTGGGAAAACCCCGACACCTGCGACGAGGCTAACGCCGCAACCGCCGCGTTCGTCAAACGCCACCCCGACAGAATCTCCGCGTTCGCGTCGGCACAGCCCGCGTTCGGCAAACGCGCGGCGGAAACCGCGAAACGCGCAAGAGACGCGGGCTTTGTCGGAATCGGAGAAATCCACGACGGCGTGCAGAAATTTTCGTACGCGGGCGACTCGTTCGAGCGGCTCGCGCTTGCGTGCGCCGAGGAAAAGCTGCCCGTTTGCGTCCACCTGACGGAGCGGAGCGAACGCGCGTATTTGGGGAAAGTCGCCACGGATTTTTCCGCGGCGCTCACCGCCGCACGGAAGTTCGCGGGGGTAAATTTCATCTTCGCGCACTGGCTCGGCGGCGCGTTGTTCGACGGAATCGGCGGCTCGGAGGCGGCGAAGCTTCCCAACGTGTTTTTCGACTCCGCCGCAAACCCGTTCGTCGCGGGAATCGAAGCGTGGCGGACATGCGTTTCGGAATATCAAGACTCCGCAATCTACGGCTCCGACTACCCCCTGCGGCTCTACCCCCGAAAATTCGGGACGGAGGAAATGGCGACAATCGCAAACGAAGCCCGCGCAAACGTGCCCGCCGAATTTGCGGAGGGATTTTTTTCGGCAAACATCGCAAAAATCGCGTTCGGGCGCGGCGGGCGCAAATCGGGATTTCCGCAAAATAACAGTTGAGAAATCGGGAAAAGTCGCGAATACTTTTATATATGAAAAAGGGCATATTCATCACGTTCGAAGGCGGAGAGGGCTGCGGGAAAAGCTCGCACATAAAATCGCTCGCGGAATATTTCGCGGGCCTCGGACGCGAATGCGTAATCACGCGCGAACCGGGGGGAACGCCGCTCTCGGAAAGAATACGCGACCTCCTGCTCGACCCCGACAAGGGTCGCGGAATGTCGAGCCGCGCGGAGCTTCTGCTCTTCGAGGCCGCCCGCGCCCAGCATGTGGACGAGCTGATACTGCCCGCGCTCGCCGAAGGGAAAGTCGTGCTCTGCGACAGGTTTGCGGACTCCTCCGCGGCGTATCAGGGCGCGGCGCGCAGGCTCGGCGACGGCGCGGTGGAATGGCTCAACGCGTTCGCGGTAGCCTCCGCAAAGCCCGACCTCACAATACTTCTCGACCTGCCCGCAAAGGACGGACTCGCAAGGGCGAACGCCCGCGACGCAAATTCGCCCGACAGAATGGGCGCGGAAAAAACCGCGTTCTACGAAGCCGTGCGCGGCGCGTTTCTTAAAATCGCAACCCTCAACCCCGACAGGGTCGCGGTGGTCGATTCGTCGGGAACGAAGGAGGAGACGTTCGCAAAAATCCTCGAAACCGTGAAGGCAAAATTTGATGTCCAACCCTAAGGCACTCAACATTCTTCTTGGCGCGCTTCGGGCGGGCAGGCTGCACCACGCGATTCTGCTGTACGGAGAATCGCTCGACGCGCTCGAAGAGACGGCAAAGGCGGTCGCGCAGAGACTGCTCGGCTCGGACCCCGACAAGCACCCCGACCTCTTCACGCTCCGCCCGCAGGGCAAAATGCGCCTGATAAAAATAGGCTCCGACTCAGACAAAATCGGAACGGAATGGCCGCCCAACACTATGCGCAGGCTCTTGCGCGAAATTTCGCAGACGTCGAACAGGGGCGGCAACAAAGTGGCTATTGTCTACGAGGCAGACCGCATGAACGCCGCCGCCGCAAACGCCTTTCTAAAAACGCTCGAAGAGCCGCCGAAAGGCACTACAATCTTCATGCTCACAACCCGCCCGAACGACCTGCTCGACACAATCAGAAGCCGCTGCATAAGCCTGCGGGTGGACTCCGACGCCGAACCGCTCGACGACGAACAGTGGCGGGCGTGGCTCGACGACTTCAAAAACTGGCAGAAGTCGCTCATGGGAGGAGTGGGCGCAAAAATTTCGCTCGCCGACGCAATGATGCGCTGCTACGGACTGCTTGCGCGTTTCGACAAAATACTCTCGCGCATGACCGACGAAGTCGCCGACATCGGCGAGGCTGAAACGGAGGAGCTTGACGCCGACGTCATCGACGCGATTGTCGCTGGCGAACGCCGCGCCCTCCGCAAACGGCTCTTCGGCGAGATAGAGGACGCGTGCGTTTCGTGCGCGCTCGGCGGGAACGGCGTGCCCGCGGTCAAGCTTTCGCGCGTGGTGGACGCCCTCGAAAAATCGGCGGGCTTCACGGAGCTAAACATGCCAGACACCCCCGCACTTGAATATTTTATGCTTAATTCAATCAGAATTTGGGGAAGATGAACATGGACGGCAGCCCGATAATTTCGCTCTCCACAAGCTACCTTCAAAAAAAATTCGAAGGCGACGGATACGCCATGCTCTGCCGCGCGGCGGAGCTTGGCTTCGAATACGTCGAGCTTGGGCACTCCACGACGAACGCGTCGATTGAGGGCATAATCAGGGCGGTCGAAGAGGGGGTTGTAAAAGTGTCGTCGCTGCACAACTTCTGTCCCGTGCCGCCGTTCGCGACGGGAGCCGCGCCCAACCTGTTTTCGCCCGCGACGGCGTCGAAAGCCGAGTCGGAGCAGTGGCTACGCCACACGAAAAACACGCTCGAATTTGCGGGACGCTTCGGGGCGAAAGCGGTAGTGTGCCACTGCGGATTCCTCTCGTACTTTTTCATGCGCCCCGAACGCGCCCTCGAAAAATACGTCGAAAAGCACCCCGACGCGAACGCGGAAAACGACCCCGTCTACGCGAAAATCGCCGAAAAATTCAAGACGCGCTCCGCCCGCAGAGCCGAAAAAAAAGACTACATTTGCATTGAAAACAACGTGCGCGAAATCGCCCCGACCGCCGAAAAAAACGGCGTTCTGCTGGGGCTTGAAAACCGCGAAGCCCCGAACGAGCTTCCGCTCGACTGGAATTTCGAAAAGCTCGTCAACGCCCTGAAAACCGACACTCCCGCGCGGACGTGGCACGACGCTGGGCACTCGATGCGCAAGCAGCTGCTGGGACTTGGCGCGCAGCTCGACCTCCTCGAACGCACGTCGGACTCGCTCATAGGCTGGCATTTGCACGACTGCACCGACGCCGGCAAAGACCACATCGCAATCGGCGCGGGCTGCATAGACTTCGCCGCGCTCGCAAAATTTTTCGACCCCCAAAAACACATTTTCACGCTCGAGCTCAACCGCGCCGTGCGCCCGCGCGACGCCGCCGATTCGCTCAAACGCGTGCAGGACATGATGCCATGAAAAGACAAACCGACATTTCAGATTTCAGCGGCATGCTCGAATTCGACAAAAGCAAGCTCCGCCGCTTCATAGACCTTCTCGACGCCGAAATGCCCGACGGCTTCAAAGCCCCTCAGGGGACGCTGTCCGTCGCGCTTTTCAACGACAAAGACCTCGCGAAAATCCACGCCGACTTCCTGAACAAACCCGACGAAACCGACGTTATAACTTTCGAGGGAGACCCCGACGACGGCTTCGCGGGCGAAGTGTGCGCAAGCGCGGAACGCGCCCTTAAATGCGCCGCAAACTACGGCTCGACGCCATCGCGCGAACTGTGCCTTTACGTCGCCCACGGATACCTGCACCTCGCGGGGATAAACGACATAGAACCCGAAGACGCCGCGGTCATGCGCAGGGGCGAGGCGCTCGCCCTCGAAATTCTCGACCGCCGCTTCAAAAAGCCGATATTCAAATACAATGATTAAAAAGTTAGGCAACTATTTCATAACAGGAATTATCATCGCGCTCCCGATAGCCGTCACGATTTTCGTGTTCATGGTTTTGATTCGGAACGTGGGCACGCCCGTTTCGCAAACGGTTTTCGTGCCGCTCTTCCGCCACCTCGACGCCGCTCTTCCGCATTCGGGGCTGGGAATAGCGATGCTCGATTTGCTCTCGACGCTCGTCGTGGTGCTGTTCATAACCGCGCTCGGAATCGCGTCGAAATTCCTGCTCACGCGCTGGGTTATCGACGCGGGCGAGCGCGTGATAAACAAAATCCCCGTCGTTGGGGTCGTCTACCGCACGGTCAAGCAGATTGTGGACACGTTTTCGAAGCAGAACAAGGCGGTGTTTCAGGCGGCGGTCATGGTCGAATTTCCGTCTAAGGGTCTGCGCTCGATAGGCTTCCTCACGGGAGAGGCCAAGGGCGAAATCCGCGAGCGCACGGGCGGCGACTACGCAAACGTCTTCGTGCCCACAACCCCGAACCCTACGAGCGGCTTCCTCATCGTGGTGCCGAAAAGCGAAATCGTGTACCTCGACATGTCGGTGGGAGAGGCTATGAAACTCATAATTTCGGGCGGCGCGGTCGCGCCCGAAGCGAAAAAAGCCGAAAAGTGAACGCGTTTTTCGCGATAGACTGCGCGACGGTTCTCGACACGCAGATACGCGGCGAAAGCTCGCTGCAAATAGCGGCGTACTCGCCCGAACACGGGCTTTTCAGGGCGTCGAAAAGGATTTCGGCAAAACGCGCGGGCGCGCTCCCCGACATTTTCGACGACATCTCCCTCGACTGCGCGGCGGCGTCGCCCTCCGCGCTGAAATTCGTCAGGGAGTTTTCGCGGACAAAACGCCGCGGGGGAATAGCCGAAAGCTACGACGCGTTCGAACAGGCGTCGCTCATCGCCCAAACCGTCTTAAAAAACGGCGGGCACATAGAAGACTCCCGCTCGCTTTCGGGCAGACTGCGGCTTTCGCTCGACGCGATAGACGCGGGGCGTCCGCCCGTTTCGGTGCGGCTGAAATTCATGTACCTGCTTGCGCGGGACGAGGGCTACCCCGTCCGCGAGGACTTTTACCGCAGGCTTGCCGCGCCGCAAAAGGAGCTGTTTTCCGCGCTCGTAAAAACGCCGAGCGGCGAACTGCGCGAATTCGAGACGCGCGCGCGCGACATGCTCGAAAAGCTCTGCCGCTGGATTTACGCGGAAACCGACATCGCCGAGTAGCCGCTCATCTCCCGCTTCCGACGGCGAGACGCTCCCGCGCCCTGTTGACGAAGGAAACCGCGTTTTTGGAAAACGCCGTAAACTCGGACAGCGCGGCGTCCACCCGCGCGAGGTTTTCCATCGCCTCCTGAACGGTGGAATCAGAGCCAGCGCGGCCGCGCAGCGAGGCGGAAATGCCGTTTGTCTCGGCTGAAATTTTCGAGAGCATGAGGGTAAGCTCGGAAAGGGCTGCGTCGATTTCGTCGAGAATTTTCGAGTCGGACTCCAACGCCGAAAGGAACGAGTCTGTATCGTTTGCGCCCGCGTCGAGCGTCTCCAAAATGGAGTCGCGAATCGACTCTATGTCTATGACGGAAACGACGGTGCGCTTCGAGAGAATCTTGACCTGCTCGGCAAGCGTGCCCAAGCCCGACCCCTTGATTCCCGACTTCGCGGTTTCAATCGAAAGGTTCAGGCTCAGAATGTTCGCCTGATCGGCGACTCCCGTGAAGGTTTCGGCGATTACGCTCATTTTCGCCGCCGCTCCGCGAAGCGCGGCGAGCCTCGAAACAATGCCCTGCGCCGACGACAACGCCCCCCTGATTCCGCCCGAAACCTCCTGCACAGACTTCCCCTGCGAACGCGCAAGCTGCTCCGCGCCGTTGAGGCTTTCGCGCAGGTTCTGGGCGGCGACGGCAAGCGACGCGTCCGACTTGTCGCGCAGGTTCGTCTTTGCGTCGATTCGCAGAAGCCCGTTCGAGACGCCGTTGAGGCGCGGCTTCTGCTCGGCGACAATCGACCTCGCGTCTTCGTCGAGCTGCACGGAGGAATCCAAAACGGTTTTTGCGATTTCGGAAATTTCGGCGTAGGCGTCGAGCAGTTTCACGATGTCGGTATCGATTCCCGCAAACGCCGATATTCTGCGCGGAGTGATTTCGAAATATTCGCGCGCGCCCTGAATGTCGCGCGACGCCGCAAGAGCCGCGAGCCTGCGCGTTCTCCGCGCCGAAAGCGCAACCGACCTCCCCGCCAGCAGCGACACGAAAAGCGAAAACGCCACAACCCCCGCAAAAACGTAGCCCGCAATCCGCAGTTTCGACACGTCGGCGTTTTTGGACGCCGTCAGAAGCCCGTCGAGCGACTTCACCGAAACGTTCCACAGCTCCGACGCCGCCTTTTCGGTCTGCGTGAGGTTTGTGCGCACAAGCGAGGCGTCGAGGCTCTTGCCGTGCCAGATTTTCGAGACCGCCGAGTTCAACTCGATAGTCGCCGAGTTGAATTTGCCGATGTCGGCGACTATCGAAACCGACTTTTCGGGCGGGCATATCGCGCACGCCCTGCGAAGCTCCGCGACAAGCTCCGTTGCGCGTTCGTTCAGCACGACATACGCGGCGGAAAGCTCGCTCGTCTGAACGCGGTCGGGCGCGGCGGGGTATTTTTTAAGCAGCGACGAAAACTTGAAAAGCGCGGAGTAGAACGACGGGAAAAGGTCGGACGACGCGTCCATGAACATGTGGACTCCCGTATGCGAATCCGTAAACAGCCCGCTTTGAAGGGCGATGAAGCCGCCCATGTCGGCGACAATGTCGCCCGTGTCGGGCGTTTTTACGAACGCGTCGATTGACGACGCCGAGAAAATCCCCTGAATGCGCGGACTTTTTTTGGCGTCGGAATTGCCGAGCTTCGGCGCGCCGTTGGAAAGTTTTTTTACCGCCTTTTTAAGTTCCGACGCGTCGAAGCGTTCGTCCGCTCCCGAAAGATACGCCGAGTGCGCCACAACCGCAAGCGACGACAGCATTTTCACGCCCCCCAGCTCGCATTCGGAATTGCGCGCCCTGCCCGAAAGCTCGCAAAAATAAAAGAATGCGGGCAACGCCGACGCCGCAATACCCGCGGCGCATATTACAAACAGGCGCGTTCCCAAACTGTTAAATCTTAAAAATTTCATTCCGACTTGTGTAATAGCCGCCGCGGGCAAATTAGGCAACCATTTTTTGGGTTCGCAAAGGCGCAAAAAAAAATCGGAAGCCGAAGCCTCCGATTTTTTGTAAATCTTGAATCCGATTAGTTCGAAGCCGACGTTACAATCGTGTTGTCGGGGAGAACGTCGTTCACGTCCGTAGCGGGAGGAGTCGTGAGCGGGTTCTGGGCGTTCGAGGAGGAGTCAACCAACTGGGTGTTGCCGACCGAGCCCTTTACCGTACCGTTCGAATCAACCGCGAAGATGACGGGCATCGAGGTTGTCGCGCCGTTTTCGCCCTGAGCCGTAACGTTGCCGACAGTGTCGGAAGTCTGCGTGGCGGGGTTGTAGCGCGTTTCGGTGTTCACCTGATATTTTTCGCCTGCGATTGCGACGTTCGCCGCAACTTCCGCAACGTTTACCAGTTCTTCAACCTTGTTCTTTACTACGAAAGAAACTTCGACGGGGCCGAGAGCGGGAGCGTTTTTGTCAGCAAGAGCCGCGTTGATTGCGACCATTGCCGCGCTGATTGCCTTACCGTTGAGCGTGTCCGCGCCGACTGCCGCAAGCGCCTTTTTGAGGACGTCTTTAAGGGCTTCTTCGCAGGAAACCGTGGGGTTTTTGACATCGACGGAAATGGAAACCGATACCGCGCCGTTGTCATTCTTGACGGAAACCTTGACGGGGTCGTTCGACTGCGCGTCCGCAGCGTATGTAAGGGATACCAACATGGCCGACGCCAACACTGCTACATATTTTAAGATTTTCATATCAACTCTTTCCTTTGTTTTGTATAAAAGTTTTTTTAATGGACTCCAAACTAAACCCGCGCCCCTCCGTTTTACAAGCTTTTTTTTACATTTTTTTGAAGCGCCGAATTGGAGCGGGCGGGCAAATAAGTCCGCGCCGAAATCCGCGCCCCGCGCGTCCGCCATTCTTTTTTCATACGGAAATTTTTGTTTTGCAATAAACGCAAAATATGATTTTATCGCGTACCCATAAAACAATTCGACGCGTCCACCGTCCGTCGGCGGGCGACTTTTACAAAACAATCACAGGATATTATAGGCATGTCCGAAGAAAACAACGAACAACAAAACCGCGCGGAAGTTGATTTGAGTCAGCTTTCGAACATCGAATTCGCAACCGCTTGGACGCCCAGCTCGTCCATAAAAAAGAGCTTCGGCGACAAGCCCAGAGGCGCGTTCCAGCGCGGAGGCAGAGACGGAGACGACCGCGATTTCAAAAAACGCCGCGACTTCAAAAAGAATTTCGGCGACAAAAAATTTTCCAAGCCCCGCGCCAAGTTCGACGGCGAAAAACCCCGCGAAAACGGCGGCGGCAAATTCCGCAAAAACTCCAAGTTCGACGGCAAGCGCAAGCCGCAGACGCCCTTTAATTTCTCGATGGAAGTGCTGTTCTATCCCGACGACACCCCCTTCAACAAGCTCGCGGACATCATGAAAAACTCGAAGCGCACCTACCAGCTCTTCGACATCGCCGAACTCGTGCTCGAAAAGAACGACAGGTTCGTGGTTCTCGCGAAAAACCTCCCCGACGAATCGGGCGCGGTAAAGCCCCTCTATTGCGCGCAGCCGCTCAACCTGCCCTTTGAAGACGAGGCTTCGGCTAAAAACGCGGCTCTCGAATACTACGCCGACGAACTTTTCGAAAAACAGAAAATCGAAGCCGAACCGCCCAAAGGCAGCTTCCAGGTCGTCAACCGCTGCGCGCTCACGGGCGACCTCCTCGGCGCGCCGAACTGGCACAGATACAACGAATATCTGCGCGAATACCACCGCGAGCACTGCCAGAAAATGCCGTTCGAGGCGTTCCTTGCGACAATCGAATCCGTGCGCGACGCCGACCAAATCAACGCGTGGCTCGAACAGATGAAAACCCGCGAGGTCTACAAGCTCAAAAACCCCGCGGAGGGCGAAAACGACACGTTCGACACCCGCGAGGCTGCAATCAACTACGTCGCCCACAAAATGGGCGCGGAGCTTGTCAGAACCTACGAGCAGGTCAGAATGAAGGGCGCAAACCTTTCAAAAATGCCTTTCGGACGCATTCGCAGAAACATCGAGGAAGCATGGCGCAAGCAGAAACGCTTCCCGATTGTCACGGCGAACAACCTGCGCGGCCGCCTGCGCCGTTCGGGATTCTCGGTCTACAAGCGCGGAAGCAAGGGCTTTGCGTTCGTGTCGGTCGTAAAGAGGAAGTTCCTGTTGGAGGGCGACAAACTCTCCGACACTCCCCAGCAGATTTTCGACTTCATCACGGCGAACCCCGCAATCATCGCGGCAGACCTGCCCTACAAATTCCTCGGTCTCACGCCGCCCGCCGAAAAGCCGAAGACAAAGACGCTTGCGGAGGAAAACAAGGCGGAACAGCCCGAAACGCAGGAAAGCCCGATTCGCGAGTCGGAGGAAATTTCGGAAGAGCAGAAAATCAAGCTCAGCTCCGTTTGGAGCGAACTGCTCTGGCTGGTTTCGGAGGGCTACGTTGTCGAATACGCAGACTCCACGCTGCAAGCCAACCCCTACCTGCCCCGTCCGAAAGACAAATCGCAAAAGCCCGAAGAACAGAATCTGGGCGCGGCGGACGAGCCTATCGTAGCGCCCAAGTCGGAAGCGGAAGAAGCACCCGAAGCGGAAGAAAACTGCGGCGAAGCGAAAGCCGAAGCCCCCGCCGAAGAGGACTCCGAAGCAGAGCAAAAGCCCGAAGCCGAAAAAGCCGACGGCGCGGAAAAATCCGAATAACGCGGAGATTTTTCCGAAAGAATGCGGAGCATTGCGCTCCGCGTTTTTTTTGCGCCATTGAGCTGCGGAAACGAAAAAAATTGACGCGAAATAAATCGTGCGGCAAGTCGCAAAACGGGAGACATATGCGGACACCGAGCGGCGCAAAAGCGGGCAAAGAAAAAAAACGCGCGGCAAAACTCGGCGTATGCGACGCGTAGCACGCCGTGAATTTTTCGCCGCCGTAGCACTGGCGCAATCGCAAAGAGGAACACGTCTGCGCCGCATGCAGACTGTCGTTTTACAGGCAACAAGACGCGCCTAAAAAAAAGGGTGTGGCTGAGATGAGGCGGCAGGGAATGGTTTTAAGTAGTGCAACAATCAACTACTTAAAATCATGGAAATCACTAATCAATTTTGCATATACGTTTACGCGGGCGCGTGGAGTGCCCCATTTAATCGGGATTTAGTTGTTAAAGTAGTTGTTGTTTGAGCTGTTGACGGAGGTTAAAAGCTATGTCAACGGCTCTTTTTGTTGGTAAAGAGCAAGGCGGCGCGGTTGCGCCGTCTTGCTCCCCTTTTTTGGAACAGATACGCGCCCTTGAAGCTCGCGACGCGGAACGCGCCAACCGCCGCTTGGAGCGGCTCGAAAAAGCGGCAAGCGAAGCGTCGCCGCTATCTTGTCAAAGAGATAACATCTCCCGAACTTATACCCCGAAAAACCGCACTTATTACAATCGGTCGGCGGTCGCCCTCGAAACTAATGTCGCCCGCTGGGTGTTGTCTCTCGGCAAAAAGTATTCGCCGACGGCGGTAATCAACGTAGCCGACAACATCGGCTACACGCCCGAAATCATCGACGCTATCGAGCGCAAGGCGAAAGAGCATGTAGCGGAGCTTACAATCACGATGCCGCATGTTGCTGGCGAGGATTTGTCGCTTGCGCGTCGTAGGTTTACGGAAGCGTGGAATGAATTTAACCGACGCGTTTTAAAGGAAAAATACGCGGAATATTTCGGCGAATTTGTCCGCGTATTCGAAGCCCACAAAGACGGCGTTTTGCATGCGCATGTAATCGTAGAATGCAAGTACAGTTTGAAACGCGGGTCAATGCCGCACCGCTGGAAACCGAACGGAAATGTAGACGGCGCGACGGTCGCGGACTGGGTGCGCGACATTTGGCGGCAATTTCGGCACGGCGAATTTGCCAAGTATGGCGTTGGCGAGCGGCACACGTTGCAACCCATACGCAAGGGGGTTAAGTGTTTTTCGAAATACGTCGCAAAATACATCACAAAGGGGCTTGGAGCGCGTCCGCTCTACATGCGCGGCTTGCGTACGGTGGCGTATTCGCGCGGATTTTTGGCGGGCGCGAGACTGTTGGCGTACGACTACGACAGGAGCGAGCGCATATCATATTGGAGTAAGACGGCGCAGGCGTGGAAATGGCGATATAGGCGGTATACGTCGTTTGACATCGAGTGCGCAAGCCGCCGCGTTCGGCGGCTGAAAATCGCGGCGATATGCCGCAAGTTTCACATTTCGTTTTCGGAGTTCAAGCGGCGGATTGGCTCGCGGTGGGGCTTTTTCACCCGCAATTTAATTTCGTCGTGGGGCGTGGGCGGCGATTTCGGCATTTCGGGAAAAGAGTTCAAACGGCTGTCGAAGTGGGAGCGTTTGGCGTTTGTCCGAAATTGGCTTGGCGACGCATTTAAGGCGGTAATCCGATTTAAGGATTCCGAAAAACTCGTGCAATACGACGACTTTAAAAAGCTCGAATCGGACATCAAGACGCATTGCGAGTTCGACGTGTTCGGCTTTTTGGATAGCGGCGTATTTCGGACGATTCGCGAGGTTGCCGAAAACCTCAAAACGAAAATCTCGCGCGATTTCGAGCGCGTGAAATCGGCGTTGCGGACAAACGCGCGTCGTCGAATATCCGTCAAGCCTTTCGAGCGCGACTGGGTATGCCGCCGCCGCTACTATGCGCGGCTTGCGCGGATTTTGACCGACTTAAACGCCCTGCCGATTCGCAGTGTTGTTCAGTGGAAAACCGCCGACGGCGAGTGGCAAACCGAAATCCGAAAATGCGCGGACGAATTTGAAAGGGAATACATCATATGATTACGGAATACGAAATTGAGGGAATGCAATATGCCGACTACGAAAGCGGAGATTTCTTTTCAACTCGCCTTTGGTGCATGTGGCGAAAATCAATGCCGAAATTGCAACGAATCGGACATGCGAAAGCGGCGATACGCTTACGGGCGCGGGTGTCCGACGAAATCCGAAAACGGAATCTACGGAAAATATACCGCAAGCTTGCGGAAATCGAAGCCGCCGAAATCGCCGAAATCGAAAAAACGGCAAAACCGCTTAAAATCGTTTTCGCAAGGTAGGACAAAAACTTTAAAATGTCGCTATGGCAGACGAAAACACGATAACCCCCGACGACGTGGAAATTTCCGATTTGGTGAAAGTCGAATTTCCGCGCGTCAACGAAAACGCAGTCCGCGCGGTTGCCGAAAACGAAAAACCGAAATCCGAAAACGGCGATTTGCGCGGCTACAATCCCGAAATCCATGAATCGCCGCCGCGCAAAAACAAATTCGGCGAATGGGCGAAAAAGCGCGGGAATAAAAAGGGTTGCAAGGTCGCGGAAAAGGCGAATCCCGAAAAGCCCGCGTTGGAAATACCCGAAAACGAAAATCCGCAAACGGAAAACGCGCCGACGATTTCGGACATCGAAATTTCGACGGACGCGGCGGCGGCTCTGTTTTCGAAGTGCTTTTACGTCGGCTTGAATATCTGGTCGGATTACGAGCCGTCGCAAATGGAAGCGGACGCGCACAAGGCGGCGGCGTACAAATACCTCATGAGTCGGGGCGGAATGGAAATGCCGCCGTGGGCGGAGCTGGCGGCGATTTCGGCGCAGTCGATGTACGCGGCGGCGCAGAAAGAAAAGGCGAAATCGAAATTACAGAAAATCCGCGAATGGTTCGCGGGAAAAATTTATGCGTTCAGGAATCGAAAAAACGGAGCGAAAAAGGAAGACGTGGCGGCTAAATAAACGCGGATTGCGCGGCTGTAAGTTGCCCTACGAAGAAAGCAAGTTCGACATACCGCAGTCTTGCGAGTTGTCGAAATATTGGCGGCGTTGGGCGGACGTAAAGCGCGACATCGACGCGGCGTGCCGCCGCTTTTGGGAGAAAAGAAAAGGATATGCACACGTTAATAAGCGGTCAAAGTTTCTCGGGAAAAAGCTACCTTGCAAAATCACTGTGTTCGAAGTTCCGCAAAACGCGTAATTGCATCGTACTTGACCCATTTTTAGACGATTGGGACGCGGATTATTTGACGCAAAACGCCGACGATTTTTTGCGGGTGGCAAAACGCAATCGCAACTGTTGCCTGTTTGTCGACGAAAGCGGGTCGAGTATAGGACGCGGCGCGGACGCCGCGCGAATGCACTGGCTCGCGACACAGGCGCGACACTGGGGGCATCGGTCGTTTTTTATACTCCAACGGTTGACGCAGATAGAACCGCTAATCCGCTCGCAGTGCTCGGAGTTCTACGCTTTTCGCGGCTCGGCGAATGACGCAAAAATTCTCGCCGACGAAACGGGCGACGACGCGTTTTTGCGCCTGCCCGAATTGCCGCGCTATTGCTTCGTCCACAAAAAGCCGTTCGAGCCGTCGAAAGTGCAAAAACTAATCGGATAGGTCGGACAATTTCGATATAATATAAGGCGCAGGAACAAACAAACAAAATCAAAAAACATGAAAAAAGCATTAATCATATTTGCGACTTCGGCGGCGGTAGGCTTTGGGGCTAACTGGCTCTACAAGCGTTATGGCGTCAAAATCGCGGACTCTCTCACAACGAAAATGGTAGGTTAGGACTATGAAACTTAAAACTGTAATCATCACCGTAGCGGGCATATTCGCGGGCATTGTGCTTGAAACCGCCTACGAAAACACAAAGGCAACGTATTAATCATGGGACTTCGCATTCAGGATTTTCTCCCCACTCCCAACGGCGGACAGGCTGGCGGGACGGGCTCTCTCAATTTGCCGCTCGGCGCGACATACTATAACTTGTCGCTCGACATTTCGGACGGCTCAACCGCGATGACGCTTGCGGCGTTGCAAGCCCGCATTTACAACTTGCGCCTGAAAGTCAACGGCACGGTCGTAAGACAGTACGACGACATCTCGCATCTTGTAAACATCAACAAAATGCACGGAATCGAAACGCGCTTCGGAACTGCCGACGGCGAGAAATCGGCGCGAGTTGTAATGCACTTTGCCGAACCGCAACGCCGTACGCCCGTGGGCGAAGACATCTTTGCTTGGCAGATGTACGACGGCGCGGGAATCAAGAGCTTTACGCTCGAATACGACGTCAAAGACGCGGCCTCTTCGTCGTTTGCCGTGCAGGTCTCGCGCGAGTACGCTGTTTTTTCGGGCATAACCAAGCTGTCGCCCATCGTGTGGCACAGCTCGCAGACGCTCCCGAATGACAGCGCGGGCAAACCTACGACATCGACGCTCCAAAAGACGGCGTACACGCGCATACACGCAATCGGCGGCGCGGGCGTACTCACGGGCGCGAAAGTCAAGGTAAACGGCTTGCCGATTCGCGAGTTCCGTAAGCTCCAAGAGTACAAGGATTACATGTACGCTAACGGACTCAATACAATCGACAACGTTATGACGATTGTATTCGACAACACAAACCGCTACGGCGATTTTCTCGACGTCCGCGCGGCAAGCTCGTTCGAATTGGAGTTTACGTCGGGCGCGGCTGGCGCAATCCGCCTGTTGCTCGAAGAGCTTAAAGGTCTGTAATCATGGACGACTTTTGGGGCAACGCGTGGGATTGGATAAGCTCGACGGTCGAGAGCGGCGGCGATGTTGTCGACAACGTCGCAAACGGCGTCGGGACGGCGTCCGATACCTACGAAAAAGTGGCGACTAAACTTGACGCCCTGAAATCCGACACTCCCAACAAAAGCGAGTCGGAGAGCTTGGCGGCGTGGTGGTCGAGCCGCACGAAAAGCGGCGTTCCCGTCGCGGCTCTTGTTGTCGGCGGCGGCGTGCTCGTCGCGGTCGTCTATCTGATAGCGCGGAGGCGATAATGAACCCGTTTTTCGGCTCATATTTCGGCAAGGGCGGCGGCGGCGGAATTTCGCCGTCGTCGTCCGCGTCCTCCACGTCTTCGGCGGGCATTTCGACCGACACAAGCAAGGTAATAAATTTCGGCTCGAAAAACGCGGGCTTGGGCTTGGCGGTCGGCGCAAGCGCGGCTGTCGCGGCTCTGGCTCTAATCATGGCTCTTCGGCGAAAATGATAACCGCAACAAGCACAGACGACATCTCGGACGGCATGCGCGAGCTTGTCATGCGAGAAATTCCGCAATGCGACGCGGGCTTCGACATCGACGCCGTTTTGCGCGACTATAAAAAGGTCGTGTTTTCCGCCGACGGCGTCGAATGCGGCGTGCTCGTCTACTTGGTCGTAGGCTCGATTTTCTTCATTTCGATACTTGCTGCCGACGCGAAAACCGCGCCCATGTGCGGCGATGAAATCTATCTTTGGATAGAGCGCGAAGCCAAGAAACTCGATTGCAAATACGTTCAGTTCGAGTCGTCGCGCCGCGCCATGTTGCGGCACGCCGTCAAATATCATTGGCAAATTGTCAATGTTAAATATCAAAAGGAATTGTTTTAACCTATGGCAAGCGCAGTTGGATTAAGCGGCTCTCGCTCGGACTCTCGGACGACCGACAAAAGCATTACCGCGCAGGATTCGGAGATTACGCAGGATTCGACCGTTTTGAACGGCGACGGCAATTTGTACGATTTAGACCTCGGCACAAATTCGTTTCGAAACGCGTTCGCGAACGCCAATGTAAACTTAACGCATAACATCACCGACGGCGGCGCGTTCAAACTTGTCGAAAACCTCGGCAGTCGCGCGATTGACGGCGCGGGCGACATGATTAAATCAATCGCTGGCATACTCGGCGGTTGGGTTAAGGAACAGAATTCGTTCGCTATTTCCTCGACCACCTCGCTCCTGAACTCGGCGCGGGTGGCGAATCAGGAAAGCGCACTTACCGCGCAGGAAAACACCCTGAACTTTCTTAAATGCGTGGCAATCGGCGGCGCGGCGGTCGCGGTCGTCTACATCGTGGTCAAAAACAAAAAATAGGATTTATGAAGTTCTCACTGAAAAAATTTAAGCGGAAAATCGCGGCGAACTCGCAAACCGACATCGACGTTTATGGCGACAAGGTGTTTGCGCGTTCCGTGCCCGCTGGGTGCAAAATCAAGTTCGACGACGGCGAAGCGGTGGACTTTTACACAGGCTTGCGCTTCGGCGTCAATTCGTGGCTTGTCGATATGCTCGGCGGCGCGTTTCCCGCGCTTGCCGCGAAATTGTCCAGCAACGTGTTTCGGAAAATTTCGATTGTCAACGAAAACGCCGCCGCAGTTAATGTCGAAGTAATCGCGGGCTTCGGCGACATCTCCGACGATTCGACCGTTATTTCTGGCACTGTCCGCGTTGATTCGGTGCGGACAATCCACACAATGGCTTCGCAAAACATCGCCGCGAACGCAAATATAGCTTTGCCGCCGTCAACTATAATCGTCGAAATCTTCATCCAAAATCGCGGCAATACCGACGTCGTAATGTATCCAAGCGGCTTGACGTACCGCCTTACTTTGCGGGCGGGAGATTCGGTCGTTGTGCCGCAATGCGTCGCGGGGCGCAGTTGGATTATCCAGCCGCTCAACGCGGGCGAAGCGGCAAGCGTAAGCTACATAACTTTGAGACTTTAATATGCAGTACTTTTCAACAGGCGAAAAGCCCATTTTGGGCGAAATCCGCGCGGGGCTGTTTAAGACCGCGCCCACAGGCTGGCTCATGCTCGACGGCTCGACTTTCGAAAAAAACGAATATCCGCGCCTTTACGAATTGCTCGGCACAAACACGCTTCCCGACATGCGGGCGGCGACTATTTGCGGCAAAGGCGACGCAGTGCCCGAAGAGTGGGCGGAGTCGCCAGGTCTCGATGTTATACGAAACAAAACAAACTATGATTCGGGCGCAATCGGCGAAGTTGTCGGCGAAAATGCGCAGCTCGTGCCCCGCCATAGCCATAATCTCTTTTATCAAGATTCAACTGGCGCGGGTAATCCTCTGCTTGTAAAAGTAAGCGGCGGAACGGAAAGCGGAATGTGCATGAGTCTTACTTCGGGGAGCGGATACCAAGCCTTTACAGCGATTCCGAATGAATTGGAGGAATCGCCCCAACTTCCAGCGAATCCGAATGGCATATATGGAGGCGGAGCAATATACGCCGACGTACGCGGCAAGCGTCTTCTGTGCAACTTCATAATCCGCGCCGTCTAATGGACTGGATAAACATTGTAGGCGTGCTTGTGTTCCCCGTCGTCGGCTGGCTCTGGGGCAAGCTGTCGAGCTACGAAGCAACCGATGCAAAACTTTCAACCGCTATCGACGGACTCAACAAAACTAACGCCGCAATTTGGCAGGAAATCAAGGAGCTTCGGCGCGAAGCGCAGGAACGCGACAACCGCATTTACTTTCTCGAACGAAAACTTAACGGAAAATGAAAACAATCATCGAACACATCAAAACAAGCGCAGCACTCGTCGCATTCGGCGTCGCGGCTCTCGGCGTCTCACTGTGCGGGTGCGCGAATATGTACGACGAAAAAGGCAACCTAACCGCCGAAACCGTCGAAGACTTCAACAACGGGCGCGAAGCCGCAAGCGTAATCGTCTCAACCGTCGCGCCCGAATTTAACTGGCTTGTAGGCGCAG
>DHMA01000119.1:0-1757 GCA_002405555.1 Opitutia bacterium UBA4654 | reverse complement strand
AGGCTCGGCAGTCGCTGGCGGCGTGCTTACCCTCGTCGGCAAGGCGTTCTACAACCGCCAAAAGAAAGGCGCAATCAATGGATAATATCGAAGATTTCAACGGCGAACAGGGCGCGGACATCGTCGAAACGCTCGCAAATACGCCCGACGTAGAACCTCAACCGCAGGAAAGCGTGGAAGAGTACGTCGCAGACGCGCCGCAACTCGCCGCGCCCGTGCATTCGCGGACGGCGCATTACGGATTCCGCAGGGGGCGCGTGTAATGGCTCGTAAAATACCACAGAAACGAAGCGGCACAGTGCGCGTGTTCGACACCGCCGAAATGTCAACGTGCTTTCCGAAGAATCGAAAACTTGTGCGACAGTAGCGCTTCACAGTCTACGCGGACGGACGCATTACAAAAACCGAAATCCGCCCCGCAAAAAAACGTAAATCAACCTCGAAAAAGAGAAAATAGAATATGCCTTATGTTATTGCTGGGTTAGGGTTGGTAGCTCTTGCTTATGTCGCCTACGAATCAAGAAATGTAGCCGAAACAGTCCCCGATATATTGGACAAGTCAAATGACAATATTCAAAGTTTAAATGAAGTCGTGAAAAATATAGGCATTGCTTCCGTGTCGTTGGGTGCTATTATGTTGGCAAAATCCGCGCTTGTGAAGTGCTGATAATTTTACGCGCCTTGTTTTCTCCAATATAGATACCCGTGTAGGGTTCGTACAACCGCCATTATCAACCAAAAAATATAAGCGGGAATAATAAGAGGTAAAATGGGCATTGGCTCTGTCGGTTTCATGGCATTGACAATGTGCGCTTTACCTTTTTTTTCGTTTTCGAATGCAACATTGAGTATCCTTATTTTATCTTTTTGCATGTATACTTCGTTGTTTGATTGCATTGCGCGATAGTAAGTATTGAGCTTATCTTGATAATCTTTCTGCCTTTTGAAATCTGTGAAAGAGAAAAAAGCATAAATGAGTATTGCAAAAAGGAAAAATGAAAAAAATTCCGTCTTTAATTGAATCTTAAAGTATTTCATTTGTTGGTAATATTATTCTTGTTAGATGCTTGCGTTTTAAATAACTTTTCTATCAATAAGCCAAATATGACAAGGTTTACAAACCAGTTGAAAACAGCCATGAAAATAACCTTTTCATCAATATTGGCTAAAACCCAACATAAAAGAGTTTCAATAATAAAAACGGTTGCGTAAATTAAGTATTTCATGCTTATAAATCGTTCGATTTGCGTTTAAATGCTTGTTTTCTATGGCGAAAGAATATGAAAAAGAAAGACGCGGTAAGGATTGCAAGCGAAATTCTTGAAAATGCTTCACCGTAAAAATACGATAAAACAAGAAATGTAATTAAAATCAAAATGTAAAATATTTCTGCTTTCATACTTTCAAAATCATTCAAAGCTTGCGTTTCAATACAAGCTTTAATTGTCTTGCGAAACCCGCGCGGGCTTCAACGCGCAATTCAATTTCCGCGAGCCACAATTCAAGGTTGTTCCGCCAACCGCCGCAAAAATTCCCCAAATGACGCCGTAAAACCGCCCATACACTCTCAATCAGATTCGTGCAAGCCCCCGTCTTGAAGTTTTTGAACGTCAAAAAATGATTTACGGTAAGGTGCTTAAAACCGCTGTCTTTAAGCCCTGAATACGCCGAAAGGCTTGATGTGTGCCCGAAAAATAGTACAGAGTTGCAAGGGGTAAATTGATATGCAAAATAGGAAGGCAAAACAAATGGGCAAG
>DHMA01000178.1:11790-25407 GCA_002405555.1 Opitutia bacterium UBA4654 | reverse complement strand
TCCCCAAAACCTTGACCGCACCCTCGGGTATGCGCCGCAGCACGAACGAGCCTATCTGGAAGCGTTTGAGCTCCTTGACGAAGTAGCCCATTGCCTCGAACATTCTGCGGATTTCGCGCTTGCGCCCCTGATTGAGCCAGACCTCCACGCGGCGCGGAGAGTCCGAAAGATTCGAGCTGTCGGGAATGATTTTCGAGGCTTTGAGCTTTTCGCCGTCGCAAAGCACGCCGCGCAGGAGCACGGGTATGATTTTCGCGTCCAAGTCGCGGTTGAGCAGCACATGGTAGCGTTTGACTACGCCGCTCGACGGGTGGGTGATTTTGTTCGCCAAGTCGCCGTCGTTTGTGAGAAGCAGCAGCCCCTGCGAATTTTTGTCGAGCCTGCCGCAGCAGAAAAGCTTCATCGAGGCGAAAGGTTCGGGAAGCAGGTCGAAGACCGTCTGCGCCTTGAACGGGTCGCCGTTCGAACAGATGTAGCCCTTGGGCTTGTTCATCGCAAGAACCACCTTGTCTTCGACGATTCCGCGCACGAGAGCGCCGTCAACCGACACCTTGTCGGTTTCGGGATTCACGTCCTGACCGATTTCGGCGGGAACGCCGTTTACCTCGACATCGCCCTCCAAAATTTTACGTTCGGCTTCGCGGCGCGAGCAAACCCCGCACTGCGAAATGTATTTTTGTATACGCATTTTATAGAACCTTTCCGCGCCTCACGGCGAATTATGCCGACAATTAGCGCATTTTTTGCCGCTCTTTTAAAGCAAAAAATGGAGCTAAAATCCGCGGCTTCCGCAACGCGCCCCGACCGCGTTTCGGGAGAGGTCTCCGATGCCCGAAAATCCGCCGCAAAAGCCCCGCGCCGACGCGCCTTTCGGACAACGCCCGCGCAATTCACGACGCCCATTGAAAATGGCATGCGCCCGCGCCGACAGTCCCCAAGAGACCTCCCGCGCGTTCCCGACCGCGCCGCGACCGCCCTATTTGTACAGGCGGAATTTCGCCGTCGCCTTTTGGAATTCCGCCGCCTGCTTCGACCACTTTTCCACGAATTTCGAAACGTCCGCCGACGCGCCCTTTCGGGAAATTTCGTTCCACCACTCCTGCGAACCTACGTGTTTGTTGAAAAGAAGCGCGTTGTTTTTCGACGCCTTTGCGAAGACGTTTCCGCCGTTGAAGCGGCACGCCGCCTTCACCATGTAGAAGCTGATTTCGGTGGGGCGCACGGTGTTCCAGTCGGCGACGACGTACAAGCCCTCGACTTTCCTGCCCTTCTGGTCGCGCGTGGAGACGGGGACGTAGGACACGCCGCGAATCGGATACCGCCGCAACTCCGCCTCAATCTGGCGCGGAGTCTTCGACGGGAACGTGAGCATTCTGAACGGATAGCCCGTGCCGTAGCCGTGCTGGAATCCGCCTATTTGGCAGCCCAAGCCCGTCATGGAGTACCCGACCGCCGCCGCGAAAGTCGGCACGGCGGGGCTTGTCGGAACCCAGCGAAGCCCCGTGTCTTTCCAGAGCATCGAACGCGTCCAGCCGCGCATGGGAATTACCGTAAGTTTGCCAGCCCGCTGCTGTTTGGAAGTTATCTCCATCATGCCCGCAGTTCCTTTGGCCATGCGGGCAAGCTCGCCAATCGTCATGCCGTGGACATACGGCACTTGGAAAAGCCCCACATAGCTCTTGAACTTTGCGTCGAGCGGCGGGCCGTCCACTTTCAGCCCGCCGAGCGGGTTCGGGCGGTCGAGAACCATGATTTCCTTGCCCTGCTCGAAACACGCCTCCATCGCGCGGAGCATGCAGCTTTTGAATGTGTACGAACGCACGCCGAGCGTCTGCAAATCGACAACCAGCACGTCGATTTTTTTCAGCATTTCGGGCGTCGGCTTGCGGTACTTGCCGTAGAGAGAATAGACGGGAAGCCCCGTGCGCTTGTCGATTTTGTCGAGCACCGGAACGTCCGCCTTTTCGTCGCCGTAGATTCCGTGCTCGGGGCCGAAGAGCGCGACAAGCCGCACGTTTTTTGCGCGGCGAAGAACGTCCACGGTGCTCACCCCGTACCTGTTGACGCCCGCGGGGTGGGTCAACAGACCGACCCTCTTGCCCTTCAACTGCGCGAAGCCCGACGCCTCCAAAACGTCGATTCCGAGCATTACGCGCGGCGCGGTCGAAGCCGCCTGCCGTTTGAGCGGCGCAGCCCCGCCCGAAAGCGGCAGAACCGCCGCCGATATAAACGTCAAAACAAGTAAAAAAACGCCCCTCATTAAAGCCTCCTTGAAAAATTCCGCGACGGGCGGCGCAAAACGCCCAACCCTGACGCGCGCGGACAATGCCGCATTCGTTTGAATATAAAAAATTCCGCCGCCCGATTTCAACAACATTTCCGCCGAGCCGCAAAAAAACGCCCCGCAACTACGCCGCAACGGGCGGGAAAAAATGTCCCACATTTCCGCCCGAATGGCACATTCGCCCGAAACCGCAAAACGCGCATTTACACTAAATATCAAGCACATACACCCACGCCTGCAACACGCCCGCGCTTGGCACAAAATCTGATAACATAAAAGGCAAACCCCACATATCAACCCCCAACGGAGGCGGGATTATCCCCGAAAGCAGACATGGTTTCAACGACATGCGAAAAACAGACAAGCGTACTCAACGAAAAGCAGAAATCATTGTTCGTTAAATACTATCCGCTTGTAGATAAAGTGGTGAATTCGATGCGGGCAAAACTGCCCGCGCACGCCGATTTGGACGAACTCCACTCGGCGGGAGTTTCGGGACTCGCCGACGCCGTAAGACGCCTCGACCCCGAACGAGAGGAAAGCTTCGGCGGCTACGTTTCGACGCGCATTCGCGGCGCGATAATCGACGAGCTTCGCGATTTGGACTACATGTCGCGCTCCGCCCGCGCCGACGCAAAAAACATCGAAAAGACGCGCTCCGACCTCGAACAACGCTTCGGCAGAACCGCCACCGACGAGGAAGTCCGCGCCGAAATGGGCGCAACCCGCAAGCAGTTCGAGAAAATCATGCGCCGCACCCAGACATGCTCTTTCGTTTCGCTAAACGACGCCGCGGGAAGCTCCGACGACTCCCAAACGCCGTCGTTTTCGGAGTCCATCGCCGACGAAAACGCAACGACCGCCCGCGAAGAGCTTGAACGCAAGGAGACCGCCGCCGAAATCCGCCGCTGCGTAGCCGCGCTTCCCGAAAAGCAGAGGCGCGTCTTGGAGGGCTACTATTTCGGCGAAAAAAAGCTCGGCGAAATCGCCCGCGAGTTCGGGCTGACCGAAGCCCGCATCTGCCAGATACACTCGCAGGCGTTAAGCTCGCTCCGCCCCAAATTCACAAACTAAACGCGCGGATTCCGCGCGAACCGGCATACAGTTCCCCCCCGCCGAAAAAAACGCCCGAATCCGCAAAAGATTCGGGCGTTTTTGCGCGGCGGGCGCGGAACGCTTCCGCGCCGCGAACGCGCCGCTATTTTGTCAGCAAATACTTCATGGGAACTACAGTTTTGCCCTTGTAGACGTAGGGCGTTTTGCCGTAGTTGCAGATAATCTTTTCGCCGTTGCCGAACACCGTCATGGTGACGTCGGGCGTCAGGTACTTGTGGTCTTCCATGAATTCGAGCTGCAAGTGGCGCACGGGCAGAAATTCGTCGTAAGCCTTTTTGATTCGCGGAACGTCGGCAAAATTGCTCGAATAGAAAATCGGCCTGCCGCCGTACTCGAAAAGTTTGAGCGTCGCAAGGGGGTTCTGAACGCCGTCGCGCTTGTTGAATGTAAGGTCGCCGCTGTCGTCGGTTTTCGCCCTGCCCGTAGTGTGGTTCTGCGTGAAGCGGTCGGGATTGCTCAGAATTATGCCGTGGTAGACAATCTCCCAAAGCGGGACAAAGCCGTCCACATAGTGCGAAAGCTTTTCGAAGAACGTGCCCTTCGGCTCGCGCCCCGCCTTGGAGTGGTACCACTTCGACATTTTTCCGCTGACGTAGTTGATGTAGTCGAGCTGCCCCGCGATGTGGTCGAAGCCCGCCTCGCTCGCAAAGCCGCCGAATTCCTTTTGGCAGAACTTTGCTATTTTAATCTGAACTTCGCCCATTTCGTCGCGCGTGGCGGGGTGCTTGGGATCGGCGCACATGTAGGGCGGAACCGCCGAGAATACGTCGATGTAGTGCGGGGCTTGGAAGCCCAATTCGTGCACTTTTTTGAGCTGGTCGGGAAGGAATTTTTCGAACGCGTTTTTTGCGCACTGGTTGTACGCCCTGCCGCCGCCCCAGAAGTGCCCGCGCTGGGGTGTGCCGTTGACGTTCTTCGCGGCGACTTCGCCGCCGTTCCACATGCGCGAACACGTGTAGCAGTCGGTGGAATTTGTGTGCGCGTGGATTCTGTATCCGAGCTTTTTGACGTGCGCGATGAACTCGCGCAAGGCCGCCTCGCCGCCCAGCTCTTCGGGAATCGGGAAGAGGTCGGGGAAACGCCCGTCGTAGCCGCCGCTCTGCCAGCCCGCCGAGCAGAACGTAACTTCGCCGATTCCGCACTTCCTGAACTCGTCCACAAACGCTATCGACTTTTTGAAGTCGAGCACGGGGATTACGGGCGGCTCGGTTTCGGGGGTAAAGTCTTTGTCCTGACGTTTTTTCGAGCCGTGGAACTGGATTCGCACGGGGACGGACTTCGCCATGTATTCAAGCCACGGATGTTCCTTGATGCGCTCTTTGAGCGGGCGGACAATCCCCGCGTCGAGCAGCTTCTTGCGGTACGCCTTGCCGACTTCCACATAGCCCGCGTCTTTCGGAAGCATGTTGTATTCTATGACGATGTCGTCGTACACGCCGAACCCCGTGCCCGCAATGTCGTAGCGCACAAACGGGGTGAAGACGCCGTTGCGGACTTCGAGCCAGCAGGACGCCTCGTTGCGGAGCGTTTTTATCTGCGCCCAGAAATTGCATTTGTCGGTCTTCATGGCGACAATCGGCAAAATGAACCTGCCGAGGTTTATCTTGCCGTCGGGCGCGTCGAAGTCCACAACCTCGCCGCGCGAGAATACGATGCCCCCCGCGCCGCCGCGCTTCGCCCGCGCGAAGTCCGTGGAAATTTCGACATACTTCGCCGACGGCGAAATGTCAGACCTCGGAATAAAGAGCCTGTAAGAGTCCGCCGAAGTCTTTTCGAGCTTGTACGCGCGCTCCGTTGCCGCGCCCGATTTCGGCGTTTCGATAAGCGTCGCCACCTGCGCCCAAGCCGAACTCGCCGCGAGAACAAACGCGGCGACTGCTGAATATCTGAAAAACATGTTTCCCCTTTCGATAAATTTTAAAATTCCATTTTATTTGAAAACCGCCGCGCATTCAATTAATAAAAACATCATCTTTTGCAAAAAAAATCTCATTATGCCCAAACAGCTCTGGAAAATCTCGAAGACCGACCGCGTTCAGGTGTGGCCCGCCGAAAGCAAAATAAAATACCTTTCGAAGCCCACAAAACACATGCCCCCGCGCTTCGTCAACAGGGGCGGAATAGAAGCCCCCAAGAACCCGCGCGCCGAAATATTCGCGGAGTTCGGGCTTGAAGGCGCGGCGTTCGCAACCCACCGCAGCGGATACTACATAATGAGAAAGGAAACCGAAACCGACGAGGCTATTTTCGTCCTCGACGGCAAATACGGCGCAAAAACCGAAAACTGCGACTTCAAAATCGGGCGCGGCGGATTTTTCATTCTCCCCGCCGGCACGGTCTGCCGCGACGCCGTAAGCGGGCGCGGGGCGCGGGTGCTGTGGTTCAGGTTCGCGCGGAAGTCGGCGTGGCACGAACTGCTCGGCGCGAGGGAGCGGGCGGGAAAGTCGGCGGAGTTCGAAAAAATCGCGGCTCTCGCGCAAATGTACGCCGACGAAGCGTATTCCGAACGCGCCTCGCGCGAGCATTTGCGGAACATTCTGAAAGTGCTCGCCGAAACGCTCAGGCGCGAAATTTCCGAAAGCGAAACGGAGCTCGACACCCGAACCGCAGACGCCATTTCGGAGAAAATCCGCCATAGCCCCGCCAAGCCACACACCCGCGCAAAAACCGCAAAACGCGAAAAGCTTGACGCAAAAACGCTCGACGAAATCTTTGCCCGCGCCCGCGGAACGACATTCGCGCAAGCCGCGCGGACAATCCGCCTCGAATCCGCGCTCGAAGAATACGCCCTCGGCGCGACGCTCAAAGCGTGCGCAAAAAAGTTCGGCTACGCCGACGCGTACTCGCTTTCAAACGCAATCAAAACGCGATTCGGGGCGTCGCCGAAACGCCTGCTCGAACGCGGCGCAAATGCGCCCTCTCCCGCGCGGGAGGGCGAAAAGCCCAAACGGCGCAAAAACGCTCAACCCAAGGCGAACCGCGCCCGCCCGCGGACGCCCGTGTTCCAAAAGTGCCGCACAAAATGCAATAGTGTTGACAGGCGCAAATAGCGCCCTAAAAACGGACGCATGTTATATACGCTCGACATGGGCTTCGAGGAGTTCGCAAAACGCCCCGAATTGAAATGCACGCTGGCATACACCGTCGCCAAGGGTCTTTGCGAATCGCATACCGACTGGCTTTTGTGCGACTTTTCGGGAGGCGCAAAAAAGTACTCCGCCGCCGAAATTCTCGCCCAATCGGTCGCCCTCTCCCGCCGCTTCGCAAAGCTCGGTCTAAAAGACAGGGTGGCGGTCGCGCTCGCGCCGTCGCAAATAGCGTTCGTTGCAAACTACGCGTGCGTATTCGCGGGGGTCAGACCCGTGAACATCAATTTTACGCTTGGCCCAGTCGCGGCGAAAAGCTGCTTCGAAACGGCGAAAATCGAGACCTCGATTACGTCGGAATTTTTCAGGGCAAAAATCGCGAAGGCAAACCCGCAGTTCCCGTGGAGCGAAAACACAATCGACGCGCAAAAACTGCTCGACGAAATTCCGCAGGCTGAAATCGACGAAATCGCCGAATCCGTAAAGCTCGGCGCGGACGAATTCGCAAAACTGCACGGAATACCGAAATTCGGCGACAACGAAAAGGAAGCGACGCTCGTTTTCACAAGCGGAAGCGAAGGCTCGCCGAAAGCGGCAATCCTCACAGAGCGCAACATAATCGCCAACTGCCTGCAAACAAAGCTCATAAAGCTGTTCGACAAAGACGACATTCTTCTGGCGAACCTCCCGATTTTCCACAGTTTCGGACTCCTTTTCGAGGCGTGGTACATGGCGGCGCACGGACAGAAAACGACAACGCTCCACAGCCCGCTCGACATCAAAAACAATATCCGCGCCGTGCGGGAAATCGGAATCACCGCAATAATCGGTAGCCCCACTTTCTTCCGCGCATATTTAAAACACGCCGCCCCCGACGACATGAAAACCGTCAAAATGGCGATTGCCGGCGCGGAAAAAACGCCCAAAGGCTTCCACGAAATGTGGAACGCGGCGTTCGGCGAAACGTACCTTGAAGGCTACGGACTGACGGAGGCGTCGCCCGTGGTGGGCGTCAACCAGCCCGAGAGGGACTTCGGATACTTTTCGACTGGCAACCGCAAAGGCTCGATAGGCAAACTTTTCCCGGGAATGCGGGCGAAAATACTGCACCCCGCAACGCTCAAAGAAATGCCCTTCGGCGAACAGGGGCTACTTGCGCTCGAAGGCCCGAACATTTTTGCGGGATACCTCGACAACAAGCCCGCGACCGATGCCGCCCTGCAAAACGGCTGGCTAATCACGGGCGACCTCTCGCGGATGGACCCAGACGGCTTTCTTTATATAGACGGACGCGTGTCGCGCTTCTCGAAAATCGGCGGCGAAATGGTGCCGCACGCTACGGTAGAGGCTGCGCTCAACGCCGAACTTAAACTTGCCGACTCTGACATTCCGCTGATTGCGGTGTCGTCGAGGCTCGACGAGGGCAAGGGCGAAGCACTCGTGCTGCTTGCCGCAACCGACATCACACTTGCGCAGGCAAAAGACGCGCTCCGCAACGCGGGCATAAGCAACCTTTGGCAGCCGAAATATCTGGTAAAAGTAGAGAAAATCCCGCTTTTGCCCAGCGGCAAACTCGACTTGAAGCAAATTGCCAAATTAGCGGCGGGCTGACCGACGCAAATTCCTTTGTGGGCGGGCTGACCGACGCAAATTCCTTTGTGGGCGGGCTGACCGACGCAAATGCCGTAGGCAGGCGGGCTGACCGACGATAAGTCGGGGTAAGCCGCAAATTCCTTTGTGGGCGGGCCAAGCCCGTTAAGGCAAGTTAACCGACGCAATCGCCGCGCAATAAAAACCCGCTTGCGGCAACACACTGCGCCGCGCGAGTCGCGCACTTACTTTTTCTTCTGAGAGCCGAACTCGAACGATGAAATTTCGTATTTTGCCGAAATTTCGCCCTCGGAATTGCCGTCGAAAACGGCTTTCGAGAACGTAGCATAGGGTTCGAGCTTGCGCATTTCCGCTTCGAAGTCGGCAAGCCTGCCCAAGTCGGCGCGGCGGCACGAAAGCGTAATCGTGTTGATTTTAAAACGCCCCGCGTCCCTTTCCGACACGTTCGAAAGCGAGTATTCAAGCGCGGCGGCGCGGGCGCACTTTTCGGTTTCGAGCTGCAAGGCAAGCGGCGCAAGGGTCTTTTTTACGTCGAACGACGCGAGAATGCCGTCAAGCTCGCGCGAGATTTCGCCCGACATTCCGACGACGGTTTTTGCGGTTTTGATTCGCGCCGCAAGCGTCGAACGCTCCGAATCGGCGCGGGCAAAGCCCTTTGTTTGGTATGAGAGCCAGCCGAACGCGGCGACGGAGGCCACACAGCAGAGCAGCAGGCGTTCGCGGGGATTGAGTTTGTCGAAAAATTTTTTCATTTCAAAACCACGCCGAGAACGAATTTTGCCTCGCCGCGCGAAGTCTCCGATTTAAGCTCGGCGGAGGCAACAGCGGGATTTTTTTTGAGGGCGTCGAGATATGCGTTAGTCTCGCCTATCGTCGCCGCATAGCCGCGTATTTCGACGGAATTCGGCGAAGTCTGCGTGTAGCGCAAAAACCGCACCGTTTCGGGACGGTCGGCATTGAGCAGCGCGAGCGACTCCACCGCGCGGAGCTTTTTGCGCGAAAATCTGCGAAGTTCCGCAAGCCGCTCCGCGCGAGACTCTATCTCCTTCGCCTGCGGCTCTATTTCCGCAAATTCCGCCGCCATGCGCGACACCCCGCGCTCCCCGAACCACAGCACAATCTGCCCCAAGAGCAGGAGCGCGAACGCAAGCGGGACAAGCCGCAGACACGCCGATTTCAGCCGTTCGGCGCGGCGTTTTTTTGCGAACGCGCGGACGATTTCGGCGTCGCGCACGTCGAGGGTCGCGAGAGCCTTTTCGGGAACGCGGAACACGGCTTTCGGAACTGCCGCGCCCGACAAAAGAGAGCCTTCCCCGTCGAATTCCGACACAAGCCCATCGGAAACGACAAACATTCGCCCGCCGCCCGCTGAACCCGATTCCGCACGAAGCGCGGCAATGTCGGCGGACGCGTCCCCCGAATTTTTGCGGGAGCACAAAGAGACAATCGCTCCATCGGAAAATTCGGCAATCGAAATACAGCTCGGCGAGCGCACAAGCGCGAAGCCGTCGGACACCCCGCACAGCGGCAGCAGCGACGCGGGCGCGACCACGGGAGACTCCGCCTCAGCGCCGTCAAGCCCCGCAAAGACGCGCTCGTCCAAGCCCGAAAAAACGTGCACCCTGCCGCCAACGCGCAAAAAGCCCGTGCGCATGCGCTCGGCGGGCATGGGCGAGTTTGTCTCAACCCACGTTTCGACGAATCCGCGCAAATCGGCGTCGGAAAGCGATTCGGGCGCGTCGAGCGTCTTCGCAAAAAACGCGCCGTCGTCGGCAAATATGATTTTGTCCGCCATATAAAGGGGTAAACGCGCGGCGCGCAAAAAAGTTTCGCAAAAAAGCTACTGCCCCGCGCGGGGATTCATCGCTTCGAGAATGTTCATCGCGTGCGAGTTCACGCGCTCGCAGGCGGAAAGAATCTCGATAAACAGAATGCCGCCGCGCGTAACGCCCGTTGACTCCATCTGGCGGATAGCCTCGCGGCGCAGAGCCTTGCGCCCCAAGTCGAGCTTTTCGCGCATTTTAAGCGAGCTGTCCAAGTCCGCCGCGCTGATTTCGCGCGAATTCAGGCTTGTATCGGCGAACTGCACAAACTTGTTCATCTCGGCGCAGAAGTCCATAAAGACCTGCGATTTGAGCATTTCGTCGAAGAACTGCTTGCGGTAGCGTTTGCGGGCAAGGGTGATGAGGCGGTAGCAGGAGTCGCACATTTCCTCCAACTCCGGAACGATAATCATGTTCCTTGTGACGATTTTTATGCTGTTTTGGCTGAGGTCGTGAGCGGAACATTTGACGAAAAAGTTTGTGAGGGCAATCGAGAGCTTGTCGGATTCCTCCTCCAAGTCGCGCAAACGGGCAACCTCCGAGCTTAAATCCTTGTCGGGATTCTGAATCACATAGACGAAGCCGTTGAACATTTCGCCCGAAAGCTCCGCGAGCTTCACAAGCTCCTTCTGCCCCTCGAAGAGCGCAAGCTCTCCCATTTCCGAGACGTTCGACGTAAGGTATTCTATGCGCTGCAAAGCCGTGCGGTGCTTGTAGCCCTCCCCGCCTTTCATAATCCAGCACGCGATTTTCTCTATCTGCGGAACGAAGCAAATCAACACGCAAATGTTGGTAAGGTTGAACATTGTGTGGAACATCGCAAGGCGCGCGGGAATCGCCACCTTTTCGAGGGCGGCGTCGCGAGCCGCGCCCGTGAGAGAGTCGAAATCCGTAATGTTCATTGCCCTGAGCGTTTCCGCCGCGGGAGTGCCCGTCGCGGGGACAATCCAGCAAATGAGGTCCACAAACCAGTAGAACACCGCGAGCATCCAGACAACGCCCAGCACGTTGAAAAGCAGGTGGGCAATCGCCGCGCGTTTGCCGCTAAGGCTTGCGGGAATTGCCGCAACGAGCGCGGTCATGGTTGTGCCGATGTTTTCGCCCAAGACGATTGCCGCGGCGAGGTCGAGGGTAATCCAGCCCTTTGCCGCCATCGTAATTGTAATCGCGATTGCCACTGCCGACGACTGCACAACAAGCGTGAGAATCACGCCGAACGCCAAAAACAACAGGACGGAAAGGAAGCCCATGTTTGAGTACTCGCGAATCCACTCCAAAACTTCGGAGTGCGACTGAATGTCTGGCACGGAATTTTTGAGGTATTCAAGCCCCATGAACAGCAGTCCGAAGCCGACAAGAAATTCGCCCGTGCTCCGCCAGCCAGCCCTCTTGCAGAACGATACCACAACGCCCACGCCGATAATCGGCAGCGCAATGTCGGCAAGCGAAAACTTGAAGCCCAAAATCGCGATAAGCCACGCGGTGGTCGTAGTGCCCAAGTTCGCGCCCATTATCACGCCGATTGCCTCGCGCAGGGTAAGCAGACCCGCGTTGACGAAGCTCACCACCATCACGGTCGTGACGGTCGAGCTTTGGACGGTCATTGTAATGAACGTCCCCGAAAAGAGTCCGTAGAAGCGGTTGCCCGTCATCTTGCGCATGACCTCGCGCAAACGTTCTCCCGAAAGCTTTTGCAAGCCGTCGCTCATTAATTTCATTCCGAAGAGGAACAAACCCAAGCTGCCGATTATCTGGAATACGGTACCCATAAAATAAAATTTGGCGTTGAATTTGGCAAAAATAATAGTCTAATGCAATTTAATAATTCTCTAACAATGGCATTGATTGTATATTCGGGGGGCTTGGACTCCACCGTGCTTTTGCACAAGCTCGCGGCGGAAAACCGCGCCGACGGCGCGCTGTGGGTAAACTACGGACAGCGGCACGCGAGGGAGCTTGAATGCGCAAAATTCAACTGCGAAAAGCTCGGCGTAAAGCTCGACATCGCCGACCTCTCCGCCCTGCAACCGCTTTTCGGAAACAACGCCCTGACGCAAAAGTCGGTCGAAGTTCCGGAGGGAGGATACACCGACGAAAACATGAAGACGACGGTCGTCCCCAACAGGAACATGATTCTCGTGGCGGTCGCCGCCGCCCGCGCAATCGCGATTGGGACGGACTCCGTGGCGTACGCCGCCCACAGCGGAGACCACGCAATCTACCCCGACTGCCGAAACGAATTCGCCGACGCCCTCGACGGCGTCCTGCGCCTCTGCCACTACGAGCCGATTAGGCTCGAACGCCCCTTCGTCGATATGACAAAGGCGGACATCGTAAAACTCGGCGCGAAGCTTGGCGTCGATTTCGCCAGAACTTGGTCGTGCTACAAGGGCGGAAAATTCCACTGCGGAAAATGCGGAACATGCACCGAACGCCGCGAGGCTTTCGAGCTTGCCGGCGTGCCCGACCCCACCGTGTACGAATAGCGATGGCGCAAAAAATTGCAATATTTACGCTCGGCTGCCGCGTAAACCACTACGAATCGGCGGCGATTGCCGACTCCGCGCGGGAATGCGGCTTCGAAGTCGTCGACTGGGACGAACCCGCCGATTTCGGCATTGTGAACTCCTGCGCCCTGACCGTGCTTGCCGAAGCGAAGACGCGGCAGGCTATACGGATTTTCGCCCGCGCCAACCCGCATTGCGCCATCGCCGTAAGCGGCTGCTACGCGCAGACCGACCCGCACAAAATAGCGGAGCTTCCCAACGTGAAATGGATTGTCTGCAACGCGCTCAAAGCCCGCGCCGCGGAGATTATAAAAAGATACCCGCCCGCCGAAGAGCCGCTTGTGCTTTCCGATTCCGCCCTGCCCGCAAGCCCCGAAGCCTCGCGCGGAAACACGCCGCTCGACGACCGCATGAACCTCAAAATTCAGGACGGCTGCGACAACGCCTGCGCCTACTGCATAATTCCCCGCGCGCGCGGACTGCCCCGAAGCAGGGCTTTCGGCGACATAGTGCGCGACGCCGAAAACCTCGTCTCGCGCGGCGTACGCGAGATAATTCTTACGGGAATAAACATCGCAAAATTTTCGTCGCCAGAGGGCGGGCTTGCCGACCTCGTAGACAGGCTCGACAAAATCCCCGAACTTCTGCGCCTGCGCCTCGGCAGCATCGAACCGCCGCACTTCGAGCTTGACGCGCTTCTCGAACGCATGGCGGATTCTTCGCACAAGCTCGCGCCGCACCTGCACATATCGTCGCAGAGCCTTTCCGACAACGTACTTTCGGCAATGCGCAGAAAATACGCCTACGCGGAGTTCGCCGCCACGCTCGAAAAAATCCGCAACAAGTCGGAATACATCGCGGTGGGCACCGACCTCATCTGCGGACACCCGCGCGAAACCGAAGAGGACTTCGCCCTGACGAAGTCGCGCCTGCTCGATTCGGGCATGGCGTACGCGCACGTCTTCACGTTCTCGCCGCGCCCCAAGACGCTCGCGGCGGTCATGGACGGGCAGGTGCCGACGGAAATCCGCAAGGCGAGAGCCGCGGAACTGCGGAAAACGGCGGAGGAAATCAGGTCGAAGTTCGCCGAAAAAAACGTCGGAAAAATCCGCGAAGTACTGCTCGAAAACAGGCTCGCCAACGGCGACTACCTCGGCTACACCGACAACTACATGCAGGTTGCCGTAAAC
>DHMA01000178.1:0-11756 GCA_002405555.1 Opitutia bacterium UBA4654 | reverse complement strand
TTGCCGTAAACATTCCCCGAAGCGGGCTGAAAAACAGGCTCGCGCTCGCGGAAATCGTCGGAAAAATCGGGCGCGAACGCGTCGCCGCGCGGCTCGAAAGGCTTTTGTAGCCGCGGCTACGGGAACAGGAAGCCCCTGTTGCGTATCGCCAAATCGAGCGACATTTCGAAAATCTTTTTCCCGTCCGCAAAAACCTCCTTTTTGAGCGGGAACTTCACGCCGCCCTCCGCGCGGTAGTCGGAAAATTTGACGAGCGCCTTTTGCGAACCGTCGGAATATTCCGCCGCGAGCATTTCGCCGCTTGCGGCGGCGAAGAAGTAGCGGATTTTCACCGCCCCGTTTTCGACGGCGACAACTTCGGCGTCGCGCCCGTCGAAAATCTCCGCGCCCGCGTAGGACACCGCCGAGCTGTCGTCGGCGTTTTCCGACTGCGGAAAAAACGCGGCAAACAGCGGCTCGTCGAAGAGCGTCATTGTGCGCACAAACAGCGCGTCGCGCCCCGAAAGTTTCTCCCGCGCGCCCGAAACGCGCATGTCGCGCAGCAGGAACACGCCCGCGCCGAGCCTTTCGGCGAAGTACGCGCGGGTGTCGCCCAGCTTTGCGTAGGTGCGCCCGTTCGGACGCCTGATTCCGTAAAAGCTTTTCTCCGCGCCGCCCGATTTCACGACGCCCTTTACGAGCATGTCGCGGAACTCCGCCGACGCCGCCAAGCCGCCCGAAAACTCGTAGAAACTGCGGACGACCGCGTTCGCCTTTTTGTCGGCGATGCCGCCCGAATTTGCCGACGCTTCGGCGGTTTCCGCGGACGACGACGCGAGCTTTTCGTGGAAGATGAAAATTGCGTAGCCGCACGCGGCGATTCCCGCAAGGCAAACGACTGCGGCAAGGACGAATTTGAAAAACGCCGCAAACCCGCCCGAATGCCGCGCGGGTTGCGCTTCGACGGGTCTTATGTTTGCGCGGAACGCTTTTCCGCCTGTCGAGTCCGACGGCTCGGCAGACGCGTTTTCCGCGGGCTTTTTCGGAGTTTTTTTAATGTTGAGGTTGCGGCCGCGCCCCGTCTGCGGTTTCGGGCGCGGACGGACTTCCTGCGGGCGGACGGGCGCAAATTCGGGCGGGAACGCGCCGAAAGGCGGCGGCGGAAGCTCGATAAACTCGACTTCCTCGTCCTCGCCGATTTCTATTTCGTCGCCCGCGTCGGCGTACACTATTTCGATTTCTTCGCCGTCTTTGCGGAGAATGCGCGGTTCGCCTTTTTCGGAATCGTCCTCCATTTAGCCTCTCGTCTGACCGTTGCCGTAGATTTTGTACTTGTAGGAGCACAGCTCCTTCAAGCCCATCGGCCCGCGCGCGTGGAGCTTGTCGGTGGAAATTCCGATTTCCGCCCCGAAGCCGAACTCGAAGCCGTCGGTGAAGCGCGTGGACGCGTTCCAATAGACAGTGGCGGAGTCGGTTTTGTTCAGAAATTCCTCCGCCGCCGCGGGGTCGGCCGTCACAATCAGGTCGGAGTGCCCCGAACCGTACTTGTTGACGAAATCCGCCGCGGCGTCCACGGAATCGACGATGTCCGCCGAAATGATGAGGTCGATGTATTCGGTCGAAAAGTCCTCCTCCGTCGCGGGAACGAACGGAACGCCCGCGCGCGAGAGAATCGGAGCGCAGCGTTCGGAGGCGCGGAATTCGACGCCGCGCGAGACGAGCGCGTTTGCGAGCCTCGGCAGAAGCTTATCCGCAACGTCCGCGTGCACAATCAGGTTTTCCGCCGCGTTGCATACGCTCGGACGCTGGCATTTTGCGTTTACCAAAAGTTTCTCCGCCATGTCGGGGTCGGCCGACTTGTCCACAAAAACCGTGCATACGCCCTTGTAGTGCTTGACCACGGGTATCGACGAGTTTTCCACGACGAACCTGATGAGGTTTTCGCCGCCTCTGGGAATTATGCAGTGGACGTATTTGTCGAGCTTCAAAAGCTCGCCGAAGGCGGCGCGGTCGGTTGTGGGAATCATTTGGGCGCAGTCGGGGTCAAGCCCCGAAGCCGCGAGGGACTCGGAAATGATTTCCGCAAGCACGCCGTTTGTTTTGAAGCATTCGCTGCCGCCGCGCAGAATCGACGCGTTGCCGCTTTTTAGGCAGAGTGCCGCGCAGTCTACCGTGACGTTCGGGCGGCTTTCGTAGATGATTCCGATTACGCCTATCGGCACGCGAACCTTGTCTATGCGCAGTCCGTTGGGGCGCACGGTCGATTCGATTATTTCGCCGACGGGGTCGGGAAGTTTGGCGACCTGCCTTGCGCCCTCCGCCATTGCGGCGATTTTTTTGTCGTTCAACGAAAGGCGTTCGAGCATGGGCGCGGAGATTTTCCCCCGCGCCGCCTCTATGTCGAGCGCGTTAGCCGCCTTGATTTCGTCGGCGCGCGCAAGCACGGCGTCGGCGATTTTTTCTATCGCGGCGTTCTTCGCTTCGGAGGAGTACGACGCAAGTTTAAGCGACGCCGCGCGGGCGCGCTTTGCAATTTCGAGAACTTCGCTCATTGTATTTGCGATATTTTTTTGATGTATTCGCAGCGTCTTTCGATTTCGTCCAGCCCGTTTTCTTCGAGCTTGTAGCACGAGAACGATTCGACCGTCATCGACGCCGTCGCCGCCCCCGCGAGCATGCCGAGCTTTATCGACGCAAAGTCGGTCTTTCCGCAACCCGCAAGGTAGCCGGCCAACGCGCCCGCAAAAGAGTCGCCCGCGCCCGTCGGGTCGTGGAGCGACGCCACGGGATAGGCGGGAATCGCAAAGAATCCGTCTTTGTGGAAGAGCATTGCGCCGTATTCGCCCGTCTTTACAATCGCGCTTTTTGCGCCGAGTTTAAGCAGGGTGTTACCCGCAACTATTATGTTGCTTGTGCCGGCGAGCATTTTCGCCTCGGAGTCGTTCACGATAAGCAAATCGCAGCGGCGCACGAGCTTCAAAAGCGCGTCGCGCTCCGTGCCGATCCACAAGTCCATCGTGTCGAGCACTACGAATTTCGGCTCGCGCACCAAGTCGAGAACCGCCGACTGCACCGCGGGCGAAATGTTGCCCAGCAGCACAAAGCCCGCGTTGCGGGCGTTTTCGTCGAGAGCGGGCTTGAAATCTTCGTACGCGTTCAGGCGCACGTCGAGCGTCTCGCGCGAGTTGAAGTTTTCGTGGTATTTCCCGCGCCAGAAAAACGTGGGCTTTGAGGAGTCGAATTGGAGGTTCGAGATGTCAACCGAACGCGCGGTGAGGCGTTTGATGTCGGACTCCTTGAAGTCGTTCCCCACTACCGCCGAAATGAGAGTCGGCGCGAAGTAGGACGCCGCCAGCGCCGCGTAGCTCGCCGACCCGCCGAGAATGAAGTCGGCGGAATCGTCGGGCGTTTCGATGCAGTCGTAGGCGACCGACCCTATAACCAAAAGTTTTTCCGACATCTTCTACTTTTTCAGTTGCGAGATGATTTCGTCGGCGAATTCGGAGCACTTTACCTCTTTCGAACCCGCGATGAGACGCGCCAAATCGTATGTGACAACCTTCGCGCCGATTGCCGATTCAAGCCCCTTGATGATGAGGTCGGCGGCTTCGTTCCAGCCGAGATAGCGGAACATCATTTCGCCCGAAAGGATTACCGAGCCGGGGTTCACCTTGTCGAGGTTTGCGTACTTGGGCGCGGTGCCGTGGGTGGCCTCGAAAATCGCGTGTCCCGTGGTGTAGTTGATATTGCCGCCGGGGGCGATGCCGATGCCGCCGACCTGCGCGGCGAGCGCGTCGGAGATGTAGTCGCCGTTGAGGTTGAGCGTCGCCACGATGTCGTATTCGGCGGGACGCGTGAGAATCTGTTGCAGGAAGGCGTCGGCAATGCAGTCCTTAACGACAATGCCGTTGGGCAGTTTGCACCACGGGCCGCCGTCGATGGGCTGCGCGCCGAACTCTTCGCGGGCGACTTTGTAGCCCCAGTCGCGGAACGCGCCTTCGGTGAACTTCATGATGTTGCCCTTGTGGACAAGCGTCACGCTCTTGCGGTTCTGGGCTATCGCGTAGTTGATTGCCGAGCGGACAAGACGCGCCGTACCCTCTTCCGAAACGGGCTTGATGCCTATGCCGCTCGATTCGGGGAAGCGGATTTTCGCGTATCTGGCGGGGAAATTCTCCTTGATGAAGTCCTCGATTTTCTTGGCGTCGGGAGTGCCGCGTTCGAATTCGATGCCCGCGTAGATGTCTTCGGTGTTTTCGCGGAAAATCACCATATCGACGAGGTCGGGGCGTTTTACGGGGCTGTCTACGCCCTTGAAATAGCGCACGGGACGCTGGCAGACGTAGAGGTCAAGCTCCTGCCTGAGCGCGACGTTGAGCGAGCGTATGCCGCCGCCGATGGGGGTAGTGAGCGGGCCTTTGATGCCGACGAGATATTTTCTGAACGCGTCGAGGGTTTCCTGCGGAAGCCACGAACCCGTTTTCTTGAAAGCCTTTTCGCCCGCGAGGACTTCGAGCCATTCGATTTTGCGCTGTCCGCCGTATGCCTTTTCGACCGCCGCGTCGAACACGCGAACCGCCGCCGCCCAGATGTCGGGTCCGATTCCGTCGCCTTCGATGAAGGGCATTACGGGCCTGTCGGGCACTATTAATTTTCCGTTTTCGATTTTGATGATATTGTCGCTCATAAATGTAAAAAAATGCGTCGCAGATTAGAATACGAAAAGCCGCCCTCCCACAAGCAAAAAATAAGGACTTGCGGCGCAAAAAAACGCTCGACAATCGGCGCGGGGAATGAAAAAAACGCGGCAATGAACGTCGTCGTGATAAGACACCCGCGCGAGAACCTGAAAAAGTGCTCCCTGCGCCATTTGCACGGCCGCCCGAACTTCGAATTTCTGACGGCCTCCGACGGATTTTCGTTCGACGCGTCGGGCTTCACCCTGCTCGAAATCGGCGCGCCGGAAATGTCGCCCGCCGACGCCGGCCGACCCGTGCTTTTGCTCGACTCCACGTGGCATTTGCTGCCGCGCATACGCGGCAAAGTCTTCGGGAATTTTGTGCCGCGCTCGCTGCCGTCCTCGATAAAGACGGCGTATCCGCGCGTGTCCAAAATGCACTCCGACCCGCACGGACTCGCGACCGTAGAGGCGCTCTACGCCGCGCTGAAATTCGCGGGAACGCCCGACATCGAAATTTTGCGCGGCTACATGTTTGCGCCGAAGTTTTTGCAGCTTAACGGCTGGCTGTCCGACGTCCCCGACGGATTTTTCGACACTCCCGAACGCTTCTACCGCTTCGAATAATCCGCGCAAATCGGGCGCAAAAAAGCCTTTCGGATTTCCGTCCGAAAGGCTTTTCTGAATTGCAAAATCGAAGCTCTAAGACGCGGCTTCGGGCGACGCGTCCGAGGCGTCCGTTTCCGCGCCGTCTGCGGCTTCGGGCTTCCGCTCCGCGTCGGGATTCGCGGCGGCTTTCCGCTTGGCGGCAAGCTTTTCCGCCTGCTCGCGCTCCCACTGCTCCCTGTCGGTCGGAGTGAAAGTTCCGTCCACGATTTTGTAGACGTCCGCGCCGTCGATTGTCTCGCGGATTAAAAGCTCGTTCGCGATTGTGTCGAGCTTCCCGCGGTTGTCGGAGACGATTTTCCGCGCCCGCGCAAGCTGTCCGTCGATAATAGCCTTTACGCTTTCGTCGATTTCCATTGCGGTGCGCTCGCTGACGCGCTCCTCGCGGGCGATTTCGCGCCCTATGAAAATGTGGTCCTGATTTTCGCCGAAAGAAATCGGGCCGAGGTCGCTCATGCCCCAGTCGCAGACCATTTTGCGGGCGACTTTCGTAGCCTGCTTGATGTCCGCCGCCGCGCCGTTTGTGATGTCGGAGAGCACAAGCTCCTCCGCCACGCGTCCGCCGAGGCTCGTGCAGATGTTGTTAAGAAGCGACGTCTTGCTTTCGGTGCGGATATCGCGCGAGGGAATGAACATTGTAGAGCCCAAGCTCTGCCCGCGCGGGATAATCGTAACCTTGTGGACGGGCAGCCTGCCGTTGTCCACAATAGCCTGAATGAGCGCGTGCCCAGCCTCGTGGTATGCGGTGAGTTTTTTTTCGTCGGCGTCCATGAGTTTCTTGCGCTCGCGCCCGAAGAAGACCTTGTCGCGAGCCTCGTCGATGTCGGCTTCCGAGACGGTTTTTTCGCTCCTTCTGGCGGCGATAATCGCGCTTTCGTTGAGCAGGTTCGCCAAGTCCGCGCCCGAACAGCCCGGGGTCATGCGGGCGATTTTCGACAAATCCACGCCGTCCGAAAGTTTGATTTTCTTTGCGTGGATTTTCAGAATCTCCTCGCGCCCGTTCACGTCGGGAAGGTCGATTACAACCTGCCTGTCGAAGCGTCCGGGGCGCAGAAGCGCGTTGTCGAGAACGTCGGGGCGGTTGGTCGCGGCGATGATTATTATGCCCGTGCGGGCGTCGAAGCCGTCCATTTCGACGAGCAGCGAATTTAGAGTCTGCTCGCGCTCGTCGTTGCCGCCGCCGAGCCCCGCGCCGCGCTGGCGTCCCACGGCGTCGATTTCGTCGATGAACACAAGGCACGGAGCCGCCTTGCGCGCCTGCTCGAACATGTCGCGAACCCTCGCCGCGCCCACGCCCACGAACATTTCCACGAAGTCCGAACCGCTTATCGAAAAGAACGGAACGTCCGCCTCTCCCGCTACTGCGCGGGCAAGAAGCGTCTTGCCCGTTCCGGGAGGGCCGACCATCAGAATGCCCTTGGGGATTCTCGCGCCGATGTCCTTGAAACGCTGCGGATTTTTCAGAAATTCTACGATTTCGGAAACCTCCTCCTTGGATTCGTCGCAGCCCGCGACGTCGGCGAAAGTGATTCTGTCCTTGTCGGGCGTAAGCAGGCGCGCGCGGCTTTTGCCGAACGACATCGCGCCCTTGCCCGCGCCGCGCATCTGGCGCATGAAAAGGAAATACAGCAGCCCCACGACAATCACGAAAGGCAGAACAGACATCAGCATGCTGCCCCAGAAAGTGCTTGCGGGAACTTCCTTCAAATCCCACGGGGCGGCGGGGTCGGAAAGTTTTTTGTACATTTCGTCGGTTATGCGGCCGTTGAAAACGAACGGAAGCGTGCGCGGGGCGTTGGCGTCCGCGCCCTCCTTGCCGAAAGTCGGGTTCTTGATTTTCCCCTCTATTACGTACCAGTCTTTGCCCGCAGTGGGGTCGTTGCGAACGGTCATCGAAGCGATTGTGTCGTTTTCGACGGCGTGCATGAGTTTTCGCACGTCAAGCTCCTGCGTTTGCCCGCCGCCCGCGCCGCGCGGGAGCGACACAAGGAACACCACCGCGCAGATTATCAGCAGCCACACAAAGTACGGCTTGTTTGGCAGTTTGGAAAATCCCGAATTCTTGTCTCTATTGTCCATTTGAAAGATTAAAAGCTATCATACAGTTCGGCAAAAGGTCAATTCTAATGCCTCGGCGGAATCCGCCAATTTGAATTTATCGGCGGGGGCAAGCCCGCGCGCCCAGAGAATCTCGCCGACGCAATTACAGACAACGGGCGCGGAAATTCGTTTCGGGCGCGGCGTTTTTTTCCCCTCGAAGAGCGTTTTCAGCTTTTTCGGGGAACGCCTGCCGACGGGCGCGTAGGCGTCGCCGTCGCGGCGCGCGCGCACAATGAGAGAGTCCGAACCGCAAAGCGCGGACGGGTCGAGATACGCCGAAACGTGGTCGTCGTTGCCGCCGCTTTTTATGGAATCGGCGCGGTCGGGCGAAAGGGCGACAATGCGGGCGCAAAGCGTCGAACCGTCGGGAAGCGCGACGCTTCCGCCGACGCGAGCGCAAAGCTCGAAGTCAGATTTTTTCGGAACGAGCGAAAGCGAAAAGTCGCGCGGCGAAAATTCCGCAAACGCGGCTCCAGCGTCGAGACGCGCGTCCGCACGCGCGGCGATTCCGCGCACGAACGCGTCGACCGCCGACGCCCTCACGCAAAGGCCGCGCTCCGACAAAAATTTTTCGACAGCCCTGCGGACAAAAGCCGCATGCGCCAAAATCGGCTCCGACAAAAACACGCCGCCGCCCTCCGGCTTCCCCGCGTTTGCGCGGGCGTACTCGGCGGAAAACAGGGCGTCGAGCGCGGCGGCGTCCTCCTGCAAAAGCCCGCGCGAGCGCACAGCCCCCGCAAAAACGTCGTACTGCGACGCCTCCGCAAACGCGGGCAGAACCGCGTTTCTTATCCTGTTGCGGAAATAGTCAAGCCCCGCGTTCGATTCGTCCTCGCGCCACGCAAGCCCCGCCGACTCCATCGCCGCGACGATTTCGCGCTTCGACATGCCCAGAAGCGGACGCAGATACTCCACCCCGCGCAGGCGCGAAATCGGGCGCGGAGCGCAGAGACCGCCCAAGCCCGCGCCGCGGGCAAGCCGCATGAGGAGCGTCTCGGCGACGTCGCCGGCGTGGTGCCCCTGGGCAACCGCCGCAAGCTTCAAATCGGCCGCGCACTTTTCGAAAAACGCAAGGCGCAAAGCCCGCAAGCCGCCCTCGGAGCGGTCGCGCGGGGTTTCGACGGGAGAGCCGCGCGCGAACTCCGCGCCCAGCTTGGCGCACTCCGCCTCAACGAACTTTTCGTCGATTTCCGCCGCCGCGCGGACTTTGTGGTTGAAATGCAAAACCGCAAGATTTTCCGCGCCGAATTCCGCCGCCAGAACGCGCAAAAGGAAAACCGAATCCGCGCCGCCCGAACACGCAACGCCCACGCGCCCTCCCGACGCGAAAATCGAGCGCAGACGCCCGTACGCGGAATCGTCCAGATTCGCGCGGACGGAGGCGGCATCGGATATTCTGATTTCCCTAAACATTTTCGAATAAAAGCATTATCGACGCCGCGAGCAGCGGGGCAAGCCCGAATCTCAAAAAGGCGTTTTTTAAGTCGGCGCAATACGCCGAAACTACAAGAAAAACCGCCACAGCGGAGTACGCCGCAAGCGCGTTCGGCAGGGGGAAATCGACCCTGCCGCTCCAAATTTCCGCGCAGAACTTCGCCCACGACGACATTGCGCCGACTATCCACGCCGCGACCGTGTTGAGTACGCCCGCAATGAAATTCGGCAGGGCAAAGCCCGCAAAGCCAAGCCCCACCGCAAGCCCCGCTCCGCCCACAAACACGGGCGAGTACAAAACCGACATCGGCGAAAAGTACGAAAAATAATGCGCTCCGAGAGGCGCGGCGGCGAACATCGCCCCAAGCGATATGCAAAACGCGCCGAGAAAATACGACTTCGCCCGCGACGCAAAACTCCCGAATGTCGAAATTTTGCCCTCCGGAACCCCGCTCCGCCCAAGCCCCGACAGATACCCGTAGAGCGGCACGGAATAGACGAATATCGAAGCCACAATCGCGTACGAAAGCCCGAAGCCCGCGTCGAAAACCGTCTGCGGCGCGGCAACAACGGCAATCGCCGCCGCCAGCACCAACGCGCCGAACGGGCGCATTCCGCGCGAGAGCGCAAGCGCAAGCCACACAAGGGCAACCATTCCGAACGCCCGCATTGCCGACGGCCGCGCCCCGCACGCGCAAACGTAGAGGTAGAGCGCGGGCAGCGCAATGAACGGCTGAAACCGCCGTCCCACTCCGACCGCAGCAAGCGCCCCGTAAAGCACGGCGGCGGCAAAACCCACATGAAGCCCGCTTATCGCGAAAACGTGCATCGTGCCGGTGTCCATGAAATCGCGCTTTTGGGCATCGGTGAGCAGACTTTTGTCGCCCAAAATCATCGCCCGATACGTCCGCGCCGCCTCGCCGTCAGCCTGAGAGCCGCGAGGGAACGCCGAAAGCGAACGCTCGGCGTATTTCCGCGCGGCTTCGTAAAAGCCGAAGCGCATGCTTTCGCCCTCCAACACCGACGCGTCCGCGACCCGTGCCGACATTTTGAAATAGATGAAGCGGCTTCGGAGGTATTTTTCGAACGCCCTGCCCTCCGGCTTGTTCGCGCCGAAGCCGCGCGATTTCGGCTCGGACGGATAGACCGCAGAGAACACGCCGTCGAAGGAAACTTTTTGCGAAACGACAAAATCGGTGTTGGGCGTCGCCGCGTTTTTCCCGTCGGAGACGGTAAACCACATTTTGTGCCCTACGGCGTTCGGCGCAAAATACGGCGCGTTGACAATGGTTGCGATTCCGTAGCGGGAGTCGTTTACCCCGCGCGAAACCTCGTCTATCACAGCCTCCACATGCGCCCGACGCGGCGCGAGGTCGGCATACGGGTTAGGCGGCACGCGGAAATAAAAATACCACATGCCCAGCGCGAACACCCCGACTATCCGCGCCGCAAAGCGGATTTTCCGAAGAGCCGCCGCGCGGTTTTCGGGCATTTCGAAACAGTCCGCAAGCAACGCCGCGCCGGACTCCGCGACGAACAGCCCTCCTGCAATCGACAGACACGCGCCCGCAAACTCCCGCAGATTTTCGAAAATTCCCGCCGAAAAAAACGACGCAATCAACGCGCACAAATACGGAAGAAGCGGCGTGTAAAAACGCGTTCCCCGCCCCGATGTCTCGCGCCGACCGAAATCCATTCTACCGCTTTACGAGCGAAATCTGCGAGAGCGAATCCGCCGAGTTGTCGAACTCCATTCTTCCCGCCGCGCCCTCGTAGGACGTGTTGCGGAAGCAGTCGCGCATTTTCGACGGGTTGAAGCGCGACTTTTTCGCCGCGTCGGCAAGCATGCGGACGGAATCGTACCCGTACGCCGCAAGCCACGTCGGCTCGGCGCCGTATTTCGCCCGATACGCCGATACGAACGCCCGCGTTTTTTCGCCGCCGAGCGTTCCCCGCGCAAAGTCGGTTTCCACAACGTACAGTTCCAAGCCTTTCGGCGCGGAGATTTTCGACGCCGCGATTCCGCAGTTCGCCACGATTTTTTTGCCGTAGCCCGCCCGCGCCAACGCCGACGCAAACGCGTCGAGCGAATCGCCGTAGCCGACGTAAAACACGCAGTCGGCGTCGAGCCTCATTATCTGCGAGGCGAAAATGTCGAAGTCGCGCTCGTCCGCGCCGAAAACGTCGCGGTAGAGTTTGGTGCGGTCGAGTTTTAAGTCGAACGAAAGGTAGTCGGCGTCCGCCTTGCCGAAGTAGTCGTCAACGTTCATGACGACAAGCCGAACGTCCCTGTCCTCACCGCGCTCGACCGCCTTCGCCATGATGTCGCCCGTCTGCGCCCCGTTCGGGAATATGCGCGTTGCGTTCGGCATGTCGAGCGTGGCGGGCGGGTATGTGCACATGAAGTTCACAAAAACGTCGTCGCGCTTCGAAAGAAACGCCTTTTGGGCAATGCACTCGCGCCCGAAGCCGACGCTCAGCACCCGCGCGCCCGCGCGGCGCAGCGATTCGAAACTTTCCAAAAATGTCGAAGAGTCGCGCAGAAGCAATTTGAGAGGAATGCCGTCAAGCCCGCCCGCCGCGTTAATCTCGCCGCAAGCAAGCTCCATGCCGCGCACGACCTCCGCCGAAGCCGCCGCCCCGACTCCCTTAGCGGGCAGCATCACGCCCATCGGATACGAGCCGTCGTCCACCGCCGACGTCGAGCACCCGCCCAACCCAACGGCTACAACCGCCATCGCCAAAACTATATACCTTATCATACCCCACAACTCTACCCCCACCCTTTTCTTTTATCAAGCCAATAAGCAGGCTGGCAGCCTGCACGGGCGCAAGGTGCGCCTCCCTACGGAGCTACGCTCCTTTCGGTGATTATACGGCGCGGCTATTGTGCTGTGCC
>DHMA01000085.1:2458-2941 GCA_002405555.1 Opitutia bacterium UBA4654 | reverse complement strand
TCGGGCACGGGGCGCGAAAGCCTGCCGTAGTCCACATAGGGTTCAAGCCCGTATTCGTCTTCGTTGAATTCTTCGTTGTATCCGTAGAGGTCGTAGTCGTCGCCGTCGATTTTGTTGGGGTCGTAGTCGTCGGGAATGGAGTCTTCCTCGCCGTAGTGCGATTTGTCTATTTCGAATTCCTCGGCTTTTTCCTCTGCCTTTTCCGCCTCCTCTTCGGCGATTCTTTCCTTTGCGACCATGCGGGCGTATTCGCGGCGTTCCTTTTCGTCCTCCTCCTCTTCGCGCTTTTCGCGCTCGGCCTCGCGGCGGAGCTTGTTTTTGCGCATGCGCGAGCCTATCCGCAGGGCAAGCTCGTACATCATGTAGAGGGGGATTGTAAGCGTTACCTGCGTGATGAAGTCGGGCGGCGTAATGACAGTCGCGAAAACCAGAATCACCATGAAGACGATTCTTCTGTTTTTCTTCAACCACTCGACATTCAGC
>DHMA01000085.1:1971-2406 GCA_002405555.1 Opitutia bacterium UBA4654 | reverse complement strand
CGAGGTAGATTAGAATGACCTCGATAAGCGGCACTTCGAATACCACGCCCACTGCGAGCGTCAGGAAAAGCACCATGCTGTAATACGACTGCGCGTCGGGGAACATTTCCATCTGCATGGATTCCGACATGCTCGACATGAACGCTATGCCCATCGGCAGCATGAACGAGAACGCGAACGCCGCCCCCACGCAAAACAGTATGACCGCCGCGAACATTCCCGGTCTTAGCAGTTTCTTTTCCTCCGCCGTAAGCCCCGGGGCTACGAACTGAATTACGAAGTACACAATGGCGGGCAGGGAGATGCAGAGCGCGCCCAAAAAGCTCACGTAGAACCAGACGACGATAGGCGTCACAAACGACATCGACCTGAGTTTTATCGAGTCGTACCAGTTTTCCTTTTTCCCGCCGAGCAGCACGGAGTTTTCGTCTTTTG
>DHMA01000085.1:0-1947 GCA_002405555.1 Opitutia bacterium UBA4654 | reverse complement strand
TTTCGTCTTTTGCGACGATGAAGTAGGGGCCCGATTTTTTGTCGGGCGAGCTTTCGTCCACAAGGTAGACGGGGCCGACTTTTTCCGCCGCCGCGTCCTCCGATTTCCCGCCGCTCAAAAACGAGGTCGTCGAGATTATTTTCTTCGCCGCGTTGAGCGGGTAGAGCATGACCGTATTGAAATACGAGAAGCCCGCCCCGACCCCGATTAGCGCGATTACGAACACAAGCAGCGACTTCAACATCACGCCCCTCATCTCTTCGAGATGTTCGAGGAACGTCATTTCTCCGTCGCTGTTTGTCTTTTTCTTCGCCATATTACGAGATTCTGAGCTTGCGCTTTTTGCCGAGTTCGGCGCAGATTGCGTCGAAGACCTTGTTTACGTCTTCGGTCGGCAGGGTTCTGTCCTGCGAGCGGAAGGAGAGGGCGAACGCAAGGCTTTTGCAGCCTTCGTCGACGCCCTTGCCGCTGTACGAGTCGAACAGTTCGATTGACTCTATGTCGAAGTCCGCGCCTTTGAGTTTCTGCTTGGCGACTTTCTTGATTTCCGACGCCACCGATTCCGCGCTTTCCGATTCCTTTGCGATTACCGCGATGTCGCGCGGCGCGGCGGGGAACTGGCTGAACGCCTTGAATTTTTCCGCGCCCTTCTTGCGGGCGGCGACGTCGGGCTTGAACATGATTTCGCCCGCGTAGACCACGCGTTCGATTCCGCGTTCGCGCAGGTGCGCCGCGCTGATTGCCCCGAAGCGGATTACAAAGCCCTCGCGCTTTTCCGAGCCGCACGCCGCCGCAAAACCGTTCTGCCAGAGCGGCTCGTCGGTTTCGACGAAGTTCAGGCGCGACGCGTCGACGCCGAGTATTCCCAAAATGTCGGAGGCGAATTCCTTTGCCGTGAAGAAGTCGGGAGCTTCGCGCTTTTTCCAGAGCCGTTTTGCGGGGTCGGGCGCGACAACGAACGCGGTTGATGCAAGTTCGCAAATTTCGCCTTTCTGGTCGGCGCGGAAGATTTTTCCGTTTTCGAAGAATCCGAAAAAGTCGTTTCCGTTCGAGATGTTCAGGCGCACGACGTCGAGCAGCCCGTCTACGAGCGAGGGTCTCAGGCAGTCTTGGTCGGACGTAAGCGGGTTTGCGAGTTTGAGCGCGTCCACGTTTGCGTGCACTTTTGCGAGCTTTGCGCTGTCTTTAAGCGAGTAGTTTTGGCACTCGTTCAGCCCGCGCGAGGCGAGGAAATCCGAAACCGCGCGGTTGTATTTGAAAAGCGGGTCGTCGTCGCGCAGATGCGCAACCGCCGTCATTTCCGTTTCGGGAATTTTGTCCGTTCCGTAGATTCTCACGAATTCTTCGACCAAATCGACGGGTCTGTCAACCTCGCTTCTGAACGACGGCACGTTTACTTTCATCGCGTTTCCGTTTTCCTCTACGGAGAAGCCGAGCGATTCGAACACGCCGACAACGTCGGCCTGCGAGACCTCGAAGCCGAGCCTGTCGATAATGTAGGGCATGTCGATTTCGACCGTGCGGTTTCCGCGCGGCGCTTCGCCGATTTTGCAGGTTGCGCCGCAGACCGTGCCGCCCGCCGTTTCGAGAATCAAATCCACCGCGCGGCGCGAGGCGTCGAGCGTGGACTGCGGGTCTACGTCGCGGGCGAATCTGTACGAGGAATCGGTGTTGATTCCGTATTTGCGGCTTGTCGCGCGGACGTTTCCGGGGTTGAAGTATGCCGATTCAATCACGACGTCGGTAGTGGAGTCGCTCACTTCCGAGTCAAGCCCGCCCATGACGCCCGCGAGCGCGGTCGCGCCCTCGCCGTCGCAAATGAGGGTCGCCTCCGAAGTGAGTTTGTATTTCTTTTCGTCGAGCGTCTGGATTTCCTCTCCGTCCGCCGCCTGACGCACTACGATTTTCCTGCCGCGGATTTTCGACGCGTCGAAAGAGTGCAGGGGA
>DHMA01000188.1:10046-13231 GCA_002405555.1 Opitutia bacterium UBA4654 | reverse complement strand
CTTTTCGCCGAACGCGCAATAGACGCAAACACGAAAGTGTGGTCGCCCGAACAGAAAATCTGGCTGCGCTACGCCGACTCCGCGCTGTCGCAAAGTTCGGAAAACCGAGACCGCATTTTCGAGCTGAAAAAATACACCTACCCCCTCAGGGCTTTGCTCGCCGCCCTTGCGCTCTGCGTCGGGCTGAAAACGTTTTTTCTGTGCCAAACGCTCGGAATGTACAAAGTGTACGTCGCGGCGAAAACTCCCGCCGAAAGGCTCGAAACCACAATACAATCCGCGGAAATCGGAAAGCTTGAATCGCTCTCGGCTCTCGCGGTTTTCGCGCTTCTTTGCGCGTCGGCATTCGCGGGCTTCAAGTGGCTCGGCTTCGTCTCGAAATACGCGCGGAGAATGTCGCCGTCGTACGAATTTTCGGAATCGGCGAACTGGCTGTTTTTCATTCCGCTCGCGAACCTGCTTGCGCCCCAGAAAATTGCGTCCTCCCTCGTGAGGGCGTCGCAGGACAAACGGCACACGGGCGTTTGGGACTTCTGCGTGCTTACCCTCTGGAAGTTCTTCTGGCCCGCGGCGATAGTGCTTGTCGCCGCCGCAAACTACCTGATTCCGTCGAGGTGCGCGCCGTTCGAAATAGAGCCGTACATCTACGCGCGAATCCTCGTGCAGGCGGTCTACATCTCGGCGATACTGCTTACGCTCGGCGTGGTATCGACGGTTTTCAGACTGCAACTGGCGTACTTCAAAAGACGCATGCGCTAGTTTTTGGAGAAGTCCAAATCGACGTACACGGGGCGGTGGTCGCTTGCGTCCCCGCCGCGCTTCCAAACGGCGGCGTCGCCCGAAAGGAACGGCAGCATGGGCTTCGAAAACAGGAAGAAATCGTACCTGTAAAATATGTTTTTCTTCGACCAAAAATAAGTGTACTCGCGCCCGTCTTCGTCCGACTGCGGAACGAGAACCATGCCGCGAATGTTCCGCAAAAGCGCGTCGCTCGGCTCCTGATTGAAGTCTCCCGCGACGATTACGTTTTTGCAGCCGCCCGTTTCGCTTTTGATTCTCGCGGAAATCGCCCTTAGCTCCGCAAAGCGGAACGGCGTGAATTTTTCGTCCGACTTCCTCGCTCCGAGCGGGCTTTTCAGGTGGACGGCAAACGCGTACCATTTTACGCCGCGAACATTGAAACACGCGCCGAGCGTGCCGCGCGGCGAAAAGCGGTTGTCGCCCCTGAACTCGAATTTGACGTCGCAGCAGTCCACGAATTTTTCGGGCTTTATGCGCGACATTATCGCCACGCGCGACGGCGAATCGTAGCGGGTTGTTGCGGTGTATTCGTAGACAAGCCCCTCGAATTTCGCGAGGTCGTCGCGCAGTTCGCGCAGAAAGGCGGCATCGCCCATTTCGTCTATCAGCAGAACGTCGGCGTTTATCGCCGCAAGCGACTTGCGCAACGCCGCCTTCTCAGCTTCCGGCTTGGGCGACTGCGCGTACTTCCCGCCGATTTTCCGCCCCGCCACAGAATAGTTGCGGACATTCCAAGTGCACACGCGCACCCTGCCCTCCGCGACCAACGAAGTCCGCGCGGGAACTTCCGACGGGGGAATCGGAGTGGCAGAGTCGGCGGGCTGTACGCCGTCGAAGTCGGGCGAAAACAGCGACCACAGCACCCACAGCAAAACGACCGCCGCAAACTGAGCGGCGCGTTTCGGCGACGGTTTGCGGAAGCTACGCCTGCGGCTGGTACGGAGAATTTTCACGGCTGCCCGCGGCTATTTTCTCGACGTATTTTGCGAGTATGTCGAATTCGAGATTGACGAATTTCCCCGCCTTGCAGTCGGCGAGGTTCGTCACTTCGAGCGTGTGCGGAATGAGCCACACCGCGAGCGAGTCGGCATGCGCCTCGGCAATCGTGAGCGAAATGCCGTCTATTGCGATGCTTCCCTTGTAGACGACGTACTTCGAAAATTCCGCGGGAACGGCGACGCGCAAGTAATAGTTTTTGCCGCGCTGTTCGAAGTCGAGCACGGTACTGCGGACGTCCACATGCCCGCTTACGAAGTGCCCGCCCAGACGCGCGTCGGCGGCGAGCGGACGCTCCAAATTCACGAGAGCCCCGCGCGACAGCCCCTCGAAGCTCGTCAGGCGGATAGTCTCTTCGAGAAGCTCGAACGACACCGTGTTGCCCTCGCGCCCTACGAGCGTCAGGCAGCAGCCGTTGCACGCAAGGGAGTCGCCCTCGGCGAGCGAGTCGGCGATGAAGTCGGGAACTTCAAGCTTCAAGAGCCAAGCCGCTTTTTTTTCCTCGAAAGAAACCACTTTCCCCGTGGCCTCGACAATACCCGTAAACATAAAAAATTCCTTCGTGTTAAAGATTATGAACCCAGTCTACGAAACGCCGCCCGATTGTCAAGGCGATTGCCCAGAACGCAAAAGCCCGCCGTGTAGGCGGGCGCGGTCGGCTGTTCGGCAAATTCCGCCGCAAAGCCCGCTTTGCGCCCCGAAGCCGTCGGGCGCGGCGGGCGGAGGGGCGCGGTCAATAGCGGCGTTTTTTGGAATAGAGCCTGTCGTGAATGACCTTTTCGAGGCGCAGAAGCTGGTAGTCGGAACGGCGTTCGAGAATGGACTCCAAGCTTTCCATGAACGATTCGGGCGTGTAGTTTGCCGATTCGAGCAGATACATTATTATTGCGTCGCGGTGGACGCGCAGATAGGATTTCTTCTCCTCGCCTTTCGGCGCAATGCCGTTGGAGGTATGCCCCATGATTTTGCCCGTATTGAAACTGTCGCGCACGAACTGGTCGGAACGCCCGATAATGCTTCCCGCCTCCTTCGGGCTGAACCATTCCTGCCCCTCGGGCACGAGCGAGGCAAAGTGCCCCGTGGGGTCTACGGATTTTTCACATTTCACGGGTCGTTTCCTCCCCTTCGTAGGATTTTATAATTGTAATCATTTTCGTAATTTGCGATTATTTTGGTTGAGGTTTATGGTGTTCAAGTTAAATTTATATTAGAAATAATTATTAAATGTTATTCAACAATGTCAATATCTAAAATAGAAAAATTCTACTTTGCATGAAAAAAGAAGTTAAAATTTACGGGAATCCCGTATTTGCGGAAAGATTCAGAACGCTCATGAGCAACCGCAACGTGCGCTTGGAGGACATCGCGGAAGTGGCGGGCTGCGCGGT